>CAZJYF010000609.1:0-2635 GCA_964549665.1 uncultured Saprospiraceae bacterium | reverse complement strand
CCATTGCGCGTTGGCATTTCGTTTGCGAAATTAGAAATCATTGCGGAAACCAGGAAATCCCCCGTTTGCGCACCCTCTCCCACGAGCAAAGTAATCCCATTATCCTCGATGGATTTGGACAGTTAATCTTCTCACAGGCTGCCATCCGACGCATTTTGACGGATGACCACCGCGCGTTTTAAAAAAAATCAGGGTGGTTCTCAAAATTACCCCGATTTGGTGAAAAAACATCAAACCTCGTACTATGGAATTTCCATCACATTTTTTTGAAGCATTAAATAGCGAGGATAGTATCGCCTTTTTACTGTTCCTTTTAATTGCTTTTCTCATTGGCTTCATCACAGCATGGCTGCTTTGGGGTGGCAGGGCAAAGCATTCAAAAAAAGAAGTCTATATCCTTCAGTCCGATCTCGATCTTCTTCGCGTAAGACAGGGTTCCCTGAAGGAGCAATTGGAATTGAAAGATGCAGACCTGTTGAAAGCAGAACGGGAAGCCGAAGAAGCAATCCATATCGCCACTTCCCTAGAATCGGAAAAAGACCAGTTGAAAGCCGAATTGTATGCTGCCCGCGGGGAAATTGAAAAATTGCAGGCCACCGCACGTAGCTATACCCACACAATCGACGATTTGAATAATCAGATTTTGGGACTAAAAACACGCTATTCCCAGTTGACCGAAGAAATGGAAAAGGAAGAGCAGGCATTGAATCAGGTGGTGGAGATGCAAAGTTCTTTCAACGCAACTACTTCCCGACTCGAGGCCATTGAAGAAAAGTTGGAAAGGCTTTCTGACGAAAATGCCAGCCTCAAAATGGTGCTCGCCGCCATGCAGTCCCAATCCGAAGGTGTCGTTCTGGGTGAACCGCCTCGTTCCTCTCCGCTAGAAGAAAATGCGCAGAAAGATTCAAAAGAAAAACAGGCTGAAGCGGCCCGTCTTGCCGTGGAAGAAGCCATTGGCAAAACAATTCCCAAAGCGAAATATGGAGAGAAAGATGACCTGACACTCCTCAAGGGGATAGGTACTTCCACAGAAAAAAAATTGAACGAATTGGGGATTTATGCTTTCGAGCAAATCAGGCAATTTGATGATGATTTGATTGAAAAAGTGACCCAGGCCATCGCTTTTTTCCCAGGTCGCATTCAACGGGACGATTGGGTTGGACAAGCCAACCGCCTGCTGGAAATAAAAAAAGAAAGCCCTGAAGCCCAGCTTCCATCTGCCGTTTTTCCCGACAATCCCGGAGATTTGAAAGTCATTGAAGGCATAGGTCCCAAAATTGAAAAATTACTCAAAGGTGCCGGAATAAAAACATGGAAAGCCTTGTCCGAATCGGAGGTAGAAAAGGTGCAAAAAATACTCGACCAGGGCGGCGACCAATTCCACCTGCACAACCCCTCCACCTGGCCCATGCAGGCACAAATGGCCACCAACGGAGAATGGGAAAAATTGAAAAAATATCAGGATTACTTGCTGGGCGGAAGAGATAGGAAGAAATAGTCAATAGTCATTGGTCATTGGGGTCAGCGGTCGTTTGAGTTTCGGAAAAAGGTTTTGGACTGGAAATTTTTGGGTTCTCTACATTTTTATTGGAACTACGCATGCATATCTTTGAAGGCTTTCTAAGCTAATTCTTCGGCTTCCGTCAGTTTGTAAATATCCGTCGAATTGGTGCAAAGGATGGCTCTTTGCCCCCGGATGGCAATAGGTGCTTTCATTAGTTCCGGGTTGTTTTTTATCACTTTCAACCAACACTCCTCGTCGAAATCCCTTCCCCGAAGATGTTCCTGGTAATAGGGATGTGCTTTGTTTAAAATCTCTTTCGGATGCAAATCCAAGGCCTTTAGAATCTGCTGCCAACTGGTACCTGTCGAAGGCGCTTTTTCAAAAGAGAAAGTTCGAACATGGGCCACGAGACTTTGGGCATGGGCGACTGTTTTGCGGTCGCTGCTTGAATGGGGATTGTAGTAGATTAAAATTTCACGTTGGTGGGTTTTCATAATCAATAAGTTTTTAATTTTTTTTCCAAAGCACATAATTTAAGCATTTTTGAATCGATGTCAAAATTTTATTTCATTTATTGGGAAAGTAATTTGCGGGTCGATTTGAATTTCCTAAATATTTTGAATGAAGAACAAACTCTCCGCACAAGTTGGAGGAAAGACCCTTTTGTTCAGAGTTGGTGTTAGGGAATAAATAATTGATTGACAAAGTTGCCTTTCCTATCTTTGCTTCAAAATCAATTTTGCCATCCTTGTCAATAACAGAATAATGAGAATAGATGATTTATTGCACCGGGCCTTAAACATGGAATTCCTGACGGCCGAAGAAGGTGTTTTTTTGTTTGAAAATGGCGCTTCAGCAGAGTTGATGTACGTTGGCAATAAATTGCGCCAACGCCAGGTGCCAGGGGATGTGGTGACTTGGATTATTGACCGAAATTCCAATACCACCAACGTGTGCATTGCCAATTGTAAATTTTGCAACTTCTATCGCCGTCCCGGGCATGAAGAATCCTATGTGACCACCATCGAGGAATACAAGCAAAAGATTGAGGAGACCTTTGCCTTCGGCGGCGAACAATTGTTGTTGCAGGGGGGCCATCATCCTGATTTGGGACTCGACTTTTATTGCAAT
>CAZJYF010000608.1:0-2635 GCA_964549665.1 uncultured Saprospiraceae bacterium | reverse complement strand
GGAGTGACTCGAGTTCAGACGTGTGCTCTTCCGCTCTAAGCCCTTAAAATCCATAATCTTTGCTTGCTGCATGATTAACCTTTGCCGAAACAAGCTAAACGTCTTATATCATTTGTTTGAAATCTTGAAGAGTTGAGTTTCAGGAAAGGTCTGTGTTATGACAAGTAAAAATGAAGAAGGAATTATCCAGCAGGTGAAAAATATATTTTCTGCCCACCTGGAAAAAAATAGTTTTCGGAAAACACCGGAGCGCTTCGCCATTTTGGAAGAAATATACCGGCGCAATGACCATTTCGATGCCGAAGTGCTCTATATTCACATGAAAAATAGAAACTACCGGGTGAGTCGTGCAACGGTTTACAATACCTTGGAATTGTTGGTAAGTTGCGATTTGGTTACCAAACACCAATTCGGGAAAAACCTTGCGAATTACGAAAAGTCATACGGCTATAAGCAACACGACCATTTAATTTGTGTAGATTGCGGCAAAGTTTTGGAATTTTGTGACCCTCG
This sequence comes from uncultured Saprospiraceae bacterium, assembly GCA_964549665.1. Classification (GTDB taxonomy): domain Bacteria; phylum Bacteroidota; class Bacteroidia; order Chitinophagales; family Saprospiraceae; genus CAZJYF01. The sequence continues at coordinate 2,122 of CAZJYF010000608.1, read as the reverse complement.
CATTCAACAAATTAAAGACATGATGGGGGATCTGTTGAAATTTCAGATAACGCATCATTCCCTCAACTTATATGGTCAATGCGACGGTGCCTGTCCGCGAACGGCAAAAAAGAAACCGCATGAGCCCCTTGGATCTGGGGAACCGACTCATTGATTAACCTAAATAATCCCATGACCCAACTGTATTCTATCTCTGAAACCCAAAACATTCTGATACTTCAAATATCCGCCTTGCCCGACGAAATGGAAAACAAAAGAATTCTGAACCACGCCAGCGTTTGCATTAAAGAGGGAAATGCTAATTTTGTCGTCGATTTGAGTGCGTTGGATTATATCAACAGCGTTGGTCTAAGTTTTTTGATTCAATTAATGAAAAATACGAGGCAGTCAGGAGGCAATTTAGCGATTGCAAATGCGAGTGCCCAAATCGTTCGCTTATTAGAAGTGACGCGATTGAGAACACTGTTTCAATTGACCCATTCGGTAAAGGAAGCCGTCCGTTATTTGCTTGAATCGGAAAAGGGTAGTCGTTGTTAATCAAAACAAAAGGTACAATCCTTTAGAACCTAATGGACAGCTTCGTTCCGTTAGGTTTTTATAATTTTATCACAGTTCTCCAATTAAAAAAAAATGAAAATCGATGTTTTACTAGGCTTGCAATGGGGCGATGAAGGTAAGGGGAAAGTGGTGGATTATCTGGCCACCGATTACGCCATCGTAGCCCGTTTTCAGGGCGGACCCAATGCCGGGCATACCTTGAAATTCGATGGCAAAAAATTCGTGCTGCATACCGTCCCTTCTGGTATTTTCCGCCCAGGATTATTGAACCTTATCGGCAATGGCGTAGTCATTGACCCGATAATTTTGCAAAAGGAAATTCAATTCATACAGGGCGCTAACATTGATTTCGAAAATCGCCTTTTGGTGGCAAAAAAAGCACACCTCATCTTGCCGACCCACCGTTATCTCGATGCCGCTTCCGAGGCAGCCAAAGGGAAAGAAAAAATAGGTTCTACCCTGAAGGGAATTAGCCCTACCTACATGGACAAAACCGGCCGGAACGGACTGCGCGCAGGCGACATCCTCCTTCCACGATTCAAAGAAAAATACACTGCCTTAAAGGCAAAGCACCTCAACTTGCTCAAACTCTATCCCGAAATAGATTTCGACCTGGCATCGGAGGAAAAAAAATGGTTTGAAAGTCTCGAAACCCTTCGGTCGCTTCGGCAAGTAGATGGGGAATATTTTATCAATAATGCCCTCATGGAAGGTAAGAAAGTGCTCGCCGAAGGGGCACAAGGTTCCATGTTGGACATCGATTTCGGTACCTACCCTTTTGTCACCTCATCCAATACCATCACGGCGGGTGTTTGCATTGGGCTGGGTGTCGCCCCGAACAAAATTGGTGAAGTCATCGGCATCTCCAAAGCCTATTGCACTAGGGTGGGCAGTGGACCTTTCCCGACTGAACTAAAGGATGATATTGGAGAATTGCTTCGCAAAGAAGGCGCTGAATTTGGCGCCACGACTGGAAGACCCCGGCGCTGTGGTTGGATTGATTTGCCACAACTGCGTTACACTATCATGTTGAATGGGGTCACCCAATTGGCTATCACCAAAATAGATGTGTTGGATACCTTTGAAACCATCAAATCGGCTACCCATTATAGCTACGATGAGCAGGTAAGCACCCAATTGCCATTTGATTTGTGCGAGGTACAGATTGCACCCGTATTGCGGGAATTTACCGGCTGGCAGCAAACCTTGGAAAAGGTGACTGATTACGAAAGCATGCCCTACGAAGCGAAGGAATACATAGAATTCCTGGAAGAATATTTAGGCGTTCCGATTACGATGATTTCGACAGGGCCAGAGCGAAAAAAGCTAATTTTGAAGAATGTAGAGGCTACGGTTTGAGCCATTCTTTAAAAATACTTTCGACTTCTTCGCCGTTCCACTTTTCTTCGATTTGGTCCTCGGCTAAAATCCGCTCAAACAATTCGTCCTGAACCCGGCTTTCCTGCAAAGCTTCGCTGTAGGGAAGGTGGCTGAAGGTCACCATCGAATAAACGGGCAAAAAGGCTTCGGAGAATTTATTGTTCAAATGCTCTTCAATTTTCTT
>CAZJYF010000607.1:0-2639 GCA_964549665.1 uncultured Saprospiraceae bacterium | reverse complement strand
AAAAAGAAAAGAAATGACTTTTGGGTTTGGGAATTAATGGCTGAAATTATCTCGGAAAATGAAGAACTGAAATTTGCATGTTACTGTAAGGCATTGAGTTTGAAAACTCCTGAAGATTTTCTGGTTAAGCTTCGTCACACATTTGCCTCCATGCTTGTTGATAAACAAATGTACCCGGAGGCAAAGACGGAGATCGAAAAATTAATTACCACTCGCTCAAAACATCAATGGAAATTACCGAATCAGGTAACTCAATGGACTGAACAAGATTGGTTTAAAACAGCCAAATCAAAATCGGATAATTCTGTCTTATATGAAAAACATTTAAAAAAAGCTGAAGAAATTCTCTATCAAGACATTCCTGAAGAAGTAGTCGTAATTGAGTTTGTCAATACATATAAAAATATTCTTAATTTTGTAAAAGACAAAACCAAATATGGTTTTTTCAATTACACGGGTCAGTTGGAAAAGCCTGAAATTGGAGAAACTCTTAAAGTACGTTTTTGTGGAGATGGGCAGGAAGGATTCTACAAAGTTCTGACTGCCAAAAAAGCAAGTGAAAATAATGAAACTCCTGCAATCCGGGATTTCAAAGGGAGATTGAAGATAATACCGCCTCAAAATTTCGGTTTTGCAGATGATGTTTTTATCCCTCCTAATACGATAAGCGACAATAATTTAGAGGTCAACATGAAAATTGAAGGGAAAGCCATTTTATCTTTCAACAAAAAGAAAAGCGAATGGGGATGGAAAGCGATAAGAGTAAATTGACCAACCAACAGGTTAACTAATATGGAAGCCGCACATTCCTGCTCAACTGAACACAGCAAACCTTCTTTTGCAACTTGTCCCCCTCCCAAACCGCCTGAGAAAATAAATCCAAATACTCAATAATTTTTTGAAAATTACACGGTCAATCGGCACTTCCAGGAAGGATACGGAATGATTGGAGTACTTTGCAGAAAAAAATTTATGAAGCAGTTGATACTCAAAATCGCCTTTTTCATCGTATTAATAACCAGCAGTTGTCAGGACAATTCAGATGTCGTTGTGGTTTATACCTCCGTTGACCAACTATTTTCAGAACCCATTTTAACGGATTTCGAAAGCGAGACAGGCATTGCGGTAAAAGCCGTTTATGATACAGAAGAGACCAAATCCACCGGCGTCTTAAACCGCCTGATTGCCGAAAAGGACAACCCGCAGTGCGATGTCTTTTGGAGTGGCGACCCGCTGAGAACCATCGTTTTGAAAAACAGGGGCATTACTTCTCCTTATCAGTCTGCTGTCGCCAAGGATATTGATAGGGTATTTAAAGACCCTGAACACCATTGGACGGGATTTTCAGCGAGGGCAAGGGTTTTGCTTTACAACAAAAACCTGTTGAAACCCGAAGAGATCCCAACATCAATTTTTGACCTCAGCAAAGAGCGATATCGAGGCAAAGTTGCCCTCGCAAACCCCTTATTCGGCACAACTACTTTTCACATCGCAGCTTTGTTTATTGCCGTGGGCGATGAAAAAGCAAAGAAATTTCTCGCTGATTTGAAAAACAATGATGTGGTAATCGCCACCAGTAACGGAGACGTAAAAAAGAGGGTTGCCCAGGGGGAAATAGCCTGCGGTCTCACCGACACGGACGATGCCAACGAAGCCATAAAAGAAGGGGCAAATGTGGGTGTTGTCTTTTTGGACCAAGAGGGAATTGGCAGTTTGATAATGCCAAACATGGTCAACCTGATAAAGCATTCCCCCCATTCCGGGAACGGCAAAAAATTGATAGATTATCTTTTGAGCAAAGAAACCGAAGCCAAATTGGCAAAATCCTGTGCACAGATGCCGCTCCACAAGGGAGTGAAAACCCCTGAAAACATTCCTTCTTTGGACCATATCGTCCCGATGAAGATTAATTACGACGAGACCGCCAAAAAGCTGGAAGAAATTCAAAGTTATTTGAAAGAATGGGCAGAAAATTGATAAAACACCCTTTTTACGCGATAATTTTTTTATCGTTTGTTTTCCTCATCGTCCTTCCAATTGCATACACCCTTGGAACAGCTCTTTTTGCCGAAAACTCATTGACCGCCAATCTTCCGTTGTTGAACAAAGACACTTTTCTTCTCTTAGCCAAAAGCAGCCTCCTCGCTTTTTCCATCGCGGTTTTGTCCACCTGTTTCGGAACGGCTTTGGGGTTTTTGCTCTACAAAACAAACGTTCTCTTTCGCCATTTCTTAAAAATCGCTTTGCTAATCCCCCTTTTCATTTCCCCTTATATTTTGGCAGTAGCCTGGAAAGATTTCTTTTTCATGGTCTTCCATGACACGGAATTTATATCTTCTTACAAAGGAGTGATACTGGTGCTGACTTTCATTTTCACCCCCTTTTCGATGCTCATTACCGGTAGCGCTTTTTCAAATATCGATTCCGAGCTGGAAGAAACCGCTTTGACAATTACCGATGTCCGCAGCGTGATTTTCAAAATTACGCTACACCTGATAAAACCCGCCTTAATCACCTCTTTTGTTCTGGTTTTCATTTTCAGTATTTCTGAATTTTCCGTCCCTGCCTTTTTCGGAATCAAGGTTTTCACCACCGAAATTTTCACCCAGTTTTCTGCGTTTTACAATCACTCTTTGGCC
>CAZJYF010000606.1:0-2639 GCA_964549665.1 uncultured Saprospiraceae bacterium | reverse complement strand
CCATTCCAGCATTAAATCATTATCTCCATTACCCATTAAATTCGTTGTAGTACCAGTTTTTCAATGTGGTTAGAAATTTAAGACATTAACGAATCTGTCAAGTTAGAAAATATTTTTATCTATAAAAATTCAAAACTTGCTGTTTTTAAATATTCTGCACTAATTCCATTTTCCCGTTGAGTTTTAGGCTTATTTCACCATTCCTTAAAGTGCGAGGTGGTTGAAAACTTCATTGGGATGTATCGATATTTTTGTTTCCAAAATACTTCATGATAAAGAACTAATTATTCGAGAAGGGCAGTGAAACTTTACAGACTTTTTTTTTATTAGGAAAATTTATTTTTTGTTTCTATAAAATCGACACTTCAGCAGTTACTTTGTAAGTTTACCTTTGCTGTTTGCCCGCCATGATTTTTAAAACAAAAGACATTCATCATCCTTTTTTACTATTTTTAAAATTCAACCTTTTCTCTATGAAACGAATTACTCTCTTCTTTTTTGTGGCGCAACTTTTTACATTTTTCAGTTGCCAGAATGATTCACAACAAAATTTGAATGTAACGGCTGAAAGTCTGGGACTTGTCCCGGTTCCGGCCTCACTGGAAATTCAAAAAGGTCGGTTTAAATTATCGAAATCAACTACCATTCAGGCTTCGGGAAAGGCTGCTTCTATTGCAAGCTATCTGAATGGTCATCTTCAAAAATTTTATGGTTTTGCCCTGGAAATAACCGATAAGGCGGGAGGCAAGAATGCGATTGTACTCCAGGAAATAGCCAAAAATAACGAAGGAGGCAAGGAAGCCTATTCCCTTCAGGTTAATAGCAAAGGCATCTCTATTTTGGGCGAACCGGCGGGTCTTTTTTACGGCATTCAAACCCTGATTCAATTATTGCCACTTGAAAAAAGCGAGTCTTTGACCATTCCTGCCGTGCAAATCGACGACCGCCCCCGCTTCGGCTATCGAGGCATGCACCTCGACGTCGGGCGGCACTTTATGCCGGTGGCTTTTGTAAAAAAATACATCGACCAGATTGCCCGCCACAAAATGAATACCTTCCACTGGCATTTGACGGAAGACCAAGGCTGGCGAATCGAGATAAAGAAGTACCCGAAACTCACTGAAATTGGTGCCTGGAGAAAAGAAACGGTCATCGGACACAACCGCGATAAACCTCAAAAATTCGACGGCAAACGCTCCGGGGGCTTCTACACGCAGGAGGAAATAAAAGACATTGTAGCTTACGCTGCCGACCGATTTATCACGGTGATTCCAGAAATCGAAATGCCCGGTCATTCCCTTGCCGCCTTGGCGGCTTACCCGGAATTGGGTTGCACCGAAGGACCATTTGAAGTAGCCACGAAATGGGGCATTTTTAATGATGTTTATTGTCCCAATGAAGAAACCTTCCGGTTTTTGGAAGACGTTTTGACGGAAGTCATCGCGTTATTTCCCAGCCCCTACATCCACATCGGCGGGGACGAATGCCCCAAAACCCGTTGGGAGGAAAGCGCCTTTTGTCAACAACTGATTAAAAAAGAAGGCTTGAAAGATGAGCACGAATTACAGAGCTATTTCATTCAACGCATCGAAAAGTTTCTAAACTCCAAGGGAAAGCAAATAATTGGTTGGGATGAGATTCTGGAGGGGGGTCTCGCCCCAAATGCCACGGTGATGTCTTGGCGGGGAATCAAAGGAGGCATCGCCGCCGCGAAGCAACACCACAACGTCATTATGACCCCAACGGACTATTGTTATTTTGATTACTACCAATCTGAATCGAAGGACACAGAACCCCTCGCTATCGGTGGTTTTTTGCCGGTCGAAAAAGTCTATTCCTACGAACCAATCCCCGAAGAATTGACGGCTGCCGAAGCCAAATACATCCTCGGCGCACAAGCCAATGTTTGGACGGAATACATCCCGACCCCGGCACAGGCAGAGTACATGATTTTTCCGAGGATGTGTGCCTTGGCGGAAGTCGTTTGGTCGCCAAAAGAGAAACGGAATTGGAATAGTTTTACCACCCGGATGCAGACGCACTTTAAGCGCCTCGACGCTTTTCATATCAACTACGCCAAACATTTGTTGGCGGCAACAGAGTGAGTTGAGGTGACGCGAATGCAGTGGCTGTCTCATACATTCGTATGTATGGGACAGCCTCGCCCAAACAGTCGTTTTTCTCCACGCGGAATCCTTTCATTCTTCTTCCTGCCGACATTTCCAATTCAACCTTCCTCGTTTCAAAATCCTTTAATTAGAGGTCGCTGCTTCTGAACTTTGAACGGTCACTCCTCTTTACCCTTCCAACAAATTTATTTAAAGCCACTTTAGACGATTGTTTAACAAAAAAATTACGCGTCATGAACGTCTATGTTTTCCTTACCCCGGTGGTGTTGCTACTTTTGTTGGCAGAGATTTTCGTCAATTTTAAATTGCAAAAAGGTTTGTATAATTTTCAGGACACCGTTGCCAACATTGGAACGGGAATTGGCAATCAGTGCATCAATTTGGCGGTGGCATTTTTCGTCTATAAATTCTACGGTTGGCTCTTTCAATTTGCTCCTTTGCATATTCCACCCTCTTGGTACAGCCTGTTTTTTCTCCTTCTTTTGGAGGACTTTATTTTCTATTGGTTCC
>CAZJYF010000605.1:0-2648 GCA_964549665.1 uncultured Saprospiraceae bacterium | reverse complement strand
TTGGAGATTTACTTTTTTCTGATTTTTCGGACTTGGACAAGGATTTTAAATATTCCTCGACTATTCTCGATAAACTTTTCCCATTTGATTTAGCATATTCTTTTGCTTCATCAATAATAGTTTGATTAATTGACAATGTTAATTTACTCATACGTATCATTATTTACGTACAAAGTAATGTGATTTCTTTTATTATATCAAGCGATTTGTAATTTTTTTTGCTTGGCACTAACATGGGGAATGCGAGTTATGAATTATGATTTATTGCTTTTGGTGTAAGAAACTCTTGGGTCGGCCAGGGCATATAAAATATCGGCCACCAGAATACCGACCATCGTCAATATCGCGCTTAGCATCAGTACGGAATACACGACGGGGTAATCATTTTGGTAAATGGCATCGAGGATTAAGCCCCCCATTCCATGAATATTAAAAATGTATTCCACGATGACCGAACCGGCCAAAACGCGTGGAAAAATAGACGCCAGGAGGGTAATAATCGGAAAAAGCGAATTGCGGAAAGCGTGTTTCCAAATCACCCTTTTTTCGCTCAATCCTTTCGCCCGGGCCGTGCGGATGTAATCTTGCCGAAGCACCGTCAACATTCCTCCCCGCATCTGCCTCGAAATAAAAGCAAGCGAGGCATAGGTGAGGCAAAATACCGGCAAAACCAAATGCCAGGCATCGCTCCAAAACCGGGTCCAAAAAGGGGTGCCTGCTGAAAAATAGGGTAAGCCCACGTCAAAGAAATCCATTCCGTAGTCGGGTGTTGAAAAAAAGATGAGCAGCATTGTTCCCACCCAAAACACGGGCAGGGAATAAAGAACGAAAAGCCCAAGCGTCGTTGCCCTTTCAAAAAAAGAATCCTTCCGCACTGCCGAAACGACGCCCAAGGGAATGGCAATCAAAAAGGCCAGAAAAATGGCCGTCGAGTTCATAATCAATGTCCAAAACAAAGCATCGCGAAGCTTCCCGGCGACGGGGCGCTTGTCTTCATAAGAAATGCCAAAGTCACCTCTCAAAAAATTCAGCAACCAATGATGGTATTGGTTATCGAACCCATACCATTTGAAATCAGGCATCATCAACTTATAAGGGGTTGCTTTATCTTTTATCGAAATATAGGCAGCCGTCAAATTATCAAAAGTCTCCCCGAGTTCAGAAATCAGCAGGCTGTCTTTCTCCAGCGCGGATTTAATTTGCCGAAAGGCTTTCCCTATTTCAGCGTCTTTGTACTCGCCAAAGAGATAATTGACCGTTCTTTTGACTTTGATAACTGGGTCTGACTTTCGATTGGGAAGATGGAAAACGCGGTACTCGAATCGTTTCAAACTGTTTAAATAGGCGGCGATTTGGGGCCAGTTGCCATATTGTGCGACCAACTTCGAAGCGGCTTCGCTGCGAAACCGGTTCGGGATTTTGAAGAGGGTGTCGGGATAAGCCTGCGACGTAATTGAGAAATAAAAGGAGGGTTTGTCCAAACCGAGTTGCCGGGCTACAGTATTGTAGTCTCGCTGGTAATTGGCGAGGGAGGAATAGCCTCCCTGAAGCGGGTTGGCCCTGTCCAAAATTTCGGCTGCGGGGTCGCCCGGTGCCATTTTGCTCAACCCAAAGGCAAGCAACGACACCACTACCAGAATGGGAACAAAAATGAGCAACCTCTTGAATACATATGGCAGCATTAGCAATGACCTTTTGACCAATGACCAATTGACACTCTCCCTATTCTTTGTTTAATTTAAAGTGAGGGACATAATAGCCGGGTTTCAGCGCGGAGGGTTTTGCATCAAATTTTTTGTGGATAGCAATGCGTTCCTGCGGCAAATCAATAAAAAGTTGGGGTTGCTCATCGTACAAAATTTTCTGGAACTTCCGGTAAAGGTCATTTCGTTTTTCTTCATCCATCGTAATCTTTATTTGTTCGATGAGGGCATCGGTTTTGGCGTTTCCGAAGCCAGTGCGGTTGAAGCCGTTGGGATTATCACTTGAAGTATGGTACAATTGCTCAAAATCATCCAATAAATTTGGATAAGAAACAAAAGCCCCCGTGGCCAATTCATAATTTCGGGCTTTTATTTCGTTCAGTTTAGTCCGGCCTTCCATTTCCTGCAATTCTATATTTACACCTCCTTTTTTAGCGCCATTTTTAAATAAAAGTCCAATCGTTTGCGATAAAGAACTTCCTGCAGATATCAATAATGTCAGGTTCAATTCAGCACGCTTCCCATCGATTATTTTATCAAGGATTCCGTTATTGTCGGAATCTTCCCATCCCGCTTCAGCCAGCAAATCTTTCGCTTGTTGGACATTGTATTCAATAGGCTTCAATTCTTTGTTGAAGTATTCGAGTTCCGGATTGACAGGACCCACCATCACTTGCGCTAAGCCCTGCCTGCCTTTTTCAATAATCTCTTTGACGTTGAGCAAATGGGCCAAAGCTCTTCGCAGGCGCTTATCGGCCAATTTTGGCAATTTGGTATTTATGTAAATAAAATCATATACGACAGAGGGTTGGAGGTAGAAATTATAAATACCGGAAATGCGCGGGTCTTTTTTAAAATCCACAAAAGTTTTAGCGTCGAGTTGAGAGGTCACGTCATATTTTTCGTCCCGCAAGGCAATAGCCGCCGTCGTTTGGTCTTTGATGG
>CAZJYF010000604.1:0-2661 GCA_964549665.1 uncultured Saprospiraceae bacterium | reverse complement strand
GTTCAAATCTGAAATCCTTTTCATATTAAAAAAAAAAGACTTGGTGTTTTCAAATCATTTTAACTTCTGTAAATTATTTGATTATAGATTAGGTTTTTTCATTATAGAAATAAAATGTGGAAAACTTTTTTGAATTTTGAGTGGGAAAATGTGTTGAAAAGTGGTAAAATTTTATAATTTTGGTCTTGTAATTCGGAATTGACAATAATCATGAAACAAATTCTCGGCGAATATTCCTGTAAGATAGACTCTAAGGGACGTATGCGTTTGCCTACAGCCTTGATCAGTCAATTAGAGGAAGGGAATCCGCTTGGGTTTGTAATCAATCGCGGTTTTGAGAATTGTTTGGTCTTGTATCCGGAAAAGGTTTGGGAGAGGATTACCCAGGATATCAATAATCTAAATCCGTACGACAGACAAAGCAGGGAGATGAAACGGTATTTTTATAGAGGCGCTCAAAGAGTGAACCTCGATAGTGCAGACCGAATCAATCTTCCGAGTCTGCTCCTCAATTGGGCAGGTATTGGAAATCAGGCGATTCTTTCGGCGGTGAATGACCGGGTTGAGATTTGGGCAAAAGAGAAGTGGGAATCCCTGTTGGATGAAGAGCCGAAAGATTTTGCCGAATTGGCTCAAATTGTTCTTGGAAATAAAAAAGATGATGGCGAATGAGTTACCATCAACCCGTACTTGGAAAGGAATGCATCGAAGCACTCTCTATCAAGAAAGGAGGGGTATATGTGGATGCAACTTTTGGTGGGGGCGGGCATAGCCGGATGATTTTAAAAGAATTAGGGCCCCAAGGCCGGCTTTTAGGCTTCGATAAGGATGAGGATGCCCTCCAAAATGTCCCGAAAGATGTGCGCTTTATTTTCTATCAACACAACTTCCGGTATTTGAAGAGGTTTTTGAGGCTGCAAGGGCTGGATGTGGTAGATGGGATTTTGGCAGATTTGGGGGTTTCTTCCCATCAATTGGACCAAGCCGAAAGAGGGTTTTCGTTTCGTTACGATGCAAGCTTGGATATGCGGATGAATCAGCAAGAAGGGCGAAAGGCAAGTGATATTTTGAATACTTATACGGAAAAGGAGTTGCAACGGGTTTTTGGGGAATACGGGGAGGTGCGAAATGCCAAATCCCTGGCGCAGCGGATTGTGCAGGAAAGGTCGGTGAGGCAAGTTAATACCACGGGCGAGTTTCTGCGAATGGTTGAACCCTTGATTCGGGGTTTTCGGAATCGTTATCTGGCTCAGGTTTTTCAGGCTTTGCGTATAGAGGTGAATGACGAAATGGGTGCTTTGAAAGTATTTCTCGAATCGACTTTGGATGTGCTAAAACCGACCGGCAGGTTGGTCATTCTTTCGTACCATTCTATTGAAGACCGCTTGGTGAAAAACTTTTTGAAGACTGGCAATTTTGAGGGGAAAATAATTCAGGATGCTTTTGGGAATATTGAAAAATCATTTAAACGCATAAATAAAAAAATCATACTTCCTTCGCTAGAAGAGATTCGATTGAATCCTAGAGCGAGGAGTGCAAAACTGAGAATTGGGGAAAGGATTTAATATTTTCCGAGTTTAAAGGCTAAAGGTTTTGTAATCGGGGGTTAGCTCAATTGACGACGAAATTAACCAACAATCTTCCCTTTATCCCATAAAAGCAAGTAGATGAGCAGAGCAAAAAAATCCTTGAAAGATTACACCGCATTGGGGAGTATTAGCGCCAAGCTAATTCTCAAAAACCTGCCATTTGTTCTCTTCCTGTTTTTTTTGGCAACCATCTACATCGCCAACGCGCACTATGCAGAAAAACAAGTGCGGACGATACAATCCATGCAAAAAGAAGTAAAAGATTTGAGGAGGGAATATAATGCCTTGAAGGCAGAAATGATGTTTAAAAGCAAAGAGACGGAGGTGGCGGAAGGCGTGGAAAAGCTTGGATTGAGAAGGCCTTCTCGCAGTCCGAAGAAAATTGTGGTGGAGTGACATAGTTGGGGTGGCTATATTTTTTATCACTGAAAGAGAACACTTGGAAAGGCACAAATGCTTGAATACAACGCAAAATGACGATAAAAAACGAAGTACTATTTCGGGTTTACATCGTGTTGTTTGCCATTATGGTTGCAGCCGTCGTCATCTTTGGAAAAGCTGTGAAAATCTCCGTATTGGAAGGAGATACATGGAGAAAGAGGGGAGTTAGTCTTTACAGGAAATACGTAAAAATCCAAGCTCCGCGCGGCAATATTTTAACAGAAGATGGGAGCTTGTTGGCGACATCGCTACCGTTCTTTGACATAGGGTTCGACCCAAACTCTTCCGGCATGGACCCGAAAGATTGGGATGCGAGCATTGATAGCCTGTCTTATTGTTTGGCGACTTACGTCGACCCTACTTTTACCCCGGGTGGCTACAAATATTTTTTGGAACAAAAACGGCAGGATAGCGCCCAATACATTTCCATAAAAAAAGGCGCTACTCTGGGGGAGGTGGAGACCATCAGCCAATTCCCGCTTTTCAACTTGGGGCAATTTAAGGGTGGCTTAATAGTCCGTCGAAAATACAAACGGGAACGTCCTTTCCGGATTTTGGCAAACCGAACCATCGGTTATGTAAAAGGAGATTCTATCAACGTGGGTTTGGAAGGACATTTCAACGATATTCT
>CAZJYF010000603.1:0-2663 GCA_964549665.1 uncultured Saprospiraceae bacterium | reverse complement strand
TTGTGATCATGTCAATAAAGGAATACAATTCTTTAAAAGAAACCGAATATTTATTGTCAACCCCTGCGAATAGGAACAGATTGGATGAATCGTTAAATCAATTGAAAGAAGGCGAAACCGTTCCTTTCTCTTTGGATTAAATTTGTCAATTCTTCAAAAATTGACAAATTTGCCCCCTCCAAAACCAAAAAAATGACTATCAAATTTACGCAGCATGCTTGGGAGGATTTCGGCTATTGGCTTGAAAATGATGATGAAACGGCATTAAAAATAAAGGAACTAATCAAATCCATAATACAAAGTCCATTCAAAGGATTAGGGAAACCTGAACCCTTAAAACATCGGCTCAAAGGATTTTGGTCAAGAAGAATTACACATGAGCATAGACTGGTTTATAAAGTTTCAGGAAAAAAAGGAATAGATCAAAAATGCTCGATCATCCAGTGCCGATTTCATTATGGTGATTAAGGAACGTAAATTGTCTGAATCGCGGATTTAAGGGATTAAAGGATGACGCGGATTATGGAAAGTGGAGAAACTGGAAACTGTCAGAATCAGGATTTGCAGGATTGAAGGATTTCCATGATTCAGACTCAGCGAAATCTATTAATCAGTGAACATCCGCGATTCAGACAGAAAGAAAGCAAGTGACTTCGGTTGCTTGCTTTCTTTTTTTACTATTTTTGCCAACGAATTGACCTGCCTATCTCTTTGCTGCTACCCAAAATAAAATCATTTGTTTGATCCATGTTTTCGGAATGAAAAACTTTACAATTGCCTTTTTTATGCTGTACTTTTTGGTGGGTTGTGTTCAGAAGAATGCTACTCCAGAGAAGATTCCTGTTGAGAAACTCTTTACCCTCCTCCCCGCTTCTTACACGGGCATCGATTTCATCAACCAGCTCAAATACACCGAGGAATTCAACACCTACACCTACCGCAATTTTTACAACGGGGGCGGTGTCGGTTTGGGAGACCTCAATAATGACGGGTTGGTGGATGTCTATTTCTGTGGAAATTTAGAGGACAATCGCCTCTACCTGAACAAAGGCAATTTTCAGTTTGAAGACATCACCGAAAAAGCAGGGGTAGCTTGCCAAGGAGTTTGGTCAACCGGCGTCAGTTTAGCGGATGTGAACGGAGATGGTTGGCTGGATATTTACGTCTGCAAATCCGGAAAGCCGGGAGGCAAAAACCGCCACAACGAACTCTTTATCAACAATGGCATTTCCCCCCTTCAGGAGGGACGAAGGGGAGCGGGCGTGACTTTCACCGAAAAATCAAAAGAATGGGGCATTGCCGACGAGGGTCTTTCTGCCCACGCCGCTTTTTTCGATTTTGACAAAGACGGCGACCTCGATTGCTATCTCCTCAACAACGCTATCCGTTCGGTTTCCACCTACAATCGGCGACTCGGACAGCGCGACATCCGCGACCCTCAGGGCGGCAACAAACTCTACCGCAACGACGGCGACCACTTCACAGATGTGAGCGAAGAAGCTGGCATTTATGGCAGCAATATCGGCTTCGGTCTGGGAGTAAGCATTGGCGATGTCAACCGGGACGGATGGTTAGATATTTTCGTTTCCAACGATTTTTTTGAGCGGGACTATCTCTACATCAATCAACAGGATGGGACCTTTGCGGAAACATTGGAAGACCAAATTGGCGAAATCAGCTTGAGTTCAATGGGTGCTGATATGGCTGACCTCACCAATGACGGTTGGCCTGAAATTTTCGTAACTGATATGCTACCGGAAGACGATGCCCGAGTGAAAACAAAAACCGTTTTTGAAAATTGGAACGAATACCAACGCGATGTAAAAAACGGTTACTACCGCCAATTCACCCGCAACGTCCTGCAACTCAACCGCGGCTCCGCAAACATCTTAGATTCAAGCCTTATTCGTCCTATCGCTTTCAGCGAAATTGGTAGATTGGCGGGGGTCTATGCAACCGATTGGAGTTGGGGGGCTTTGATTGCTGACCTGGATAACGACGGATTCAAAGACATCTTCGTCGCCAACGGCATCTTCAAAGACCTCACCGACCAGGACTACACCAACTTTTACGCTGACCCCAACACGGTTCGCTCCATTATTGGCAGGGAAAAGGGAGTCATCACAAAATTAATTGACGCTATTCCCTCCCAAAAACTTCCCAATTATGCTTTTGCAAATAAGGGTGACCTCACTTTCACCAATAAAGCTGCCGAATGGGGACTTGCCCAACCTGGCTTTTCCAATGGCTCGGCTTATGCGGATTTGGACAACGACGGCGACCTCGATTTGGTTGTGAACAATGTCAACATGCCCCCTTTCATTTACCGGAACGAGGCAGACAGCCTGCTGAAAGACAACCATTTTCTAACGCTCAAACTGGTTGGGGAAGGGAAAAACTCTGCAGCCCTCGGAACGCAGGTTACTGTTTACCGAAAGGGAAACCTTTTTTACCAGGAACTCGCTCCCATGAGAGGCTATCAATCTTGTGTGGACAACCGCCTGCAATTCGGATTGGGTGCTGCGAAAATAGTGGATTCCATCTCGATAGACTGGCCCAACGGACAGCGAACTTTGTTGACTAACATACCCACCAACCAATTCCTAACCCTAAACCAAAAAGATGCGCTCCCCCTCTCTCACTCTCTCACTCTCTCCCCTTCT
>CAZJYF010000602.1:0-2671 GCA_964549665.1 uncultured Saprospiraceae bacterium | reverse complement strand
TGCCGTCTTGTGCACATTCGTTTAAGGGGTTATTTCCGACCCCACCCCATTCGGCCCCAAGGTTTCTGGCTTGTTGTCGTAGCGAATCCATTCTGCGCCAGCATTAATCTTGTGGTTGTCCAGGGGTAAGTAGAAAAAGTTGTATTTCAGTTTGAAATACTTCATCCCATTGGACAAACGGAAGGCATCCTGCCCCTTGGGTTGGAAAAATTCACTTTGATACTGTCCCGCTACGGCGGTCAGGGTTGAAGAGAGTTGCGGGCTATATATTTGACGCCATTGGAAGGTATAAATATCCGTATTCCATTCATAACCGAATTGGTCAGAAAAGCGGAAGAAATCGTTACTACGGTAAATGGTTGCAGAAAGAAAAGTACTGGTCCCGATCCGCTGGCTCAATTTCGCAGTGACATCATAAAAAGACGCAGAGCTTTCTCGCACTTCTTTGATTTTTACCCTGTGGAGTACCAAATCAGAATAAGAAGAACGGGCACTGAGCATGAAGGATGTCCGACCCTTGAAAATAGGACCATCTATTGCCAGCCGGCTGGTGACCAACCCCAAACCTACCGAGCCTTTCAGTTTCCGGTAATTGCCATCTTTGGTACGAACATCCAGAACCGACGAAATGCGGCCGCCAAACTGGGCGGGAATATTCCCCTTGTACAGGGTGACTTTCTCAATAGCATCCGAATTGAAAATGGAAAAAAAGCCCAATACGTGGGAAGAATTGAAAATGAGCGCCCCATCCTGCATAATCAGGTTCTGGTCGATATTTCCGCCGCGCACATTAAATCCGCTGGCGCCTTCCCCTACCGTTGAAACGCCGGGCAGGGTCAGCAGTCCCTTGATAACATCGGCCTCACCGAGAAAGGAGGGTATCTCCCGTATTTCGCGCATACTCAATTC
This sequence comes from uncultured Saprospiraceae bacterium, assembly GCA_964549665.1. Classification (GTDB taxonomy): domain Bacteria; phylum Bacteroidota; class Bacteroidia; order Chitinophagales; family Saprospiraceae; genus CAZJYF01. The sequence goes on along the minus strand of CAZJYF010000602.1, from coordinate 1,762 downwards.
CTTTACTCCGATTTGAGTGGAGCTAACGTTTTGATCGTCTGCAACTCCTTCGATGACGACTTCCTGCAACTGGAAGGACTTGACATCCAGTTTTATATCGTATTCTTCATCGGAATACACCTCGAATTGTTTGTATATCTGCCGGTAGCCAATAGCCTGAATTGTAATGAAATGGGAGCCTAATGCCAAGTCAAGCTGGTAACTGCCGTCCGGTTCGGAAACGGTTCCCGTGCCTGATTTCTCAACCAGCAAGGTTACTCCTACCAATGGATCACCAGAATACCGGTCGGTGATATTTCCTTGAATTCGCACTTCTCCATCCCTGTCCACATTGGTAGAATCACCGATAATAACGATATCGGCATCGGGGCGTATTTTTTCCGCTTCGGTGAGGTAAGTTTCATACCGGGCAGTGTAAAAGGCGGAGGAATATTCCCGGCCCAGATCACTTTCCCTGGCCACTACAATTCCCTGGTTGTTGTAATCTGTAAAAGTTAAACCCGTACCATCCAAAATCAACTCCAAGGCTGCCCGCAAGGTCATTTGACCGGCTTCAAAACTCTTCGGTTCGGAGGGTAGCCATTCTGCCTTGAAAAAGAATCTCAGGTTGGTCTGTTCTTCCAAATCCAGCAAGATGCTGCCGATCGTTTTACCGGAAAAATTAATGCCCACCTTTATGTCTAGGATGGATTGTGCCTTCAGGGAAAGGTCAAACAATAGAAAGGCCGCCAATACATACAAAATTTTCCAATTCATTTCAAGCGGGTGTGTTTTATTTGCTCGATGGTAAAGATAGCAGAATTTGTTTATAACAATAGTCTGTGCAAAAAAGAAACCCATTGATAGTCAATCACTTAGGTAAATTAAATGGGGATTAAAAAATAACGGAACGATTTGATGCCAAGTCTTGGCCTGCCTGCGAGTCAACCCGCGACTAAAATCGGAAACTTATTTTCAGCCATTCCGACAAAGCGTTTCATTTGAAACTTGTATTTTCCGTATTAAAACCAAGGGGGTCTTTCCAAAGTGGCGCCTGGGAATTGGAGGCAATCGCAACATTCAAATCTAAAAGTCCCGCCAAACGGAAAGCCTGGTGTCGGACAAAAAGGAGGAATATAAATAGCCTCATTAATTACATCGGGAGTGATAAAATTCCGAACGGTGTCCACCGAAGCTACCTCAAAAAAACCCAGAACGATTTCATCCGGGTTTTCGACGTTAAAAACATTTCCTCCGACTTTTGCCGGGGGTGGGTCAAAAATCGTCCCGGCGACTTGTGTCACTTGTCGTAGGTTTTCCCAATAGTTGAAAGCCTCCCTGGTGATCGAAAATTGATTTACCGAAAAATAGTGCCTGCCCCTGAATTCCATATTGACATCAACTAAATTCCTCTTGGTTACCAACTTTCTTTTTTCAATCCGCGTGGCGTTGGTCCCTTCTGCACTTTGGATGAGTATGGATTGAAGATCCGTTATCTGGGAAAAGAAGCAGGTCCTTAAAGGATCGAGGGGACCGCAGGTTATTTCCGGGAAAGAGTAAACCTCATCGACAAACCATCTCAATTGGATACTACCTTCCGTGTGTGGGAGAGGGGTGTCAATAAACACATTAAGGACGATTTTCTTAATACTTGTCCCGGCGGTGGTCAATCGTTCTTCCGGTTCAAATTTAAAATAAACACTGTCTGCCTTTACCAGGTGAGGCATTATCTGAGGTTTGGATTGATACCGCTTGCCATCAATCAACTTAATTTCAATATGAT
>CAZJYF010000601.1:0-2675 GCA_964549665.1 uncultured Saprospiraceae bacterium | reverse complement strand
GCTTATTCGATCAACCCTTGCACTGCCGTAGGCTACGGCGAATGGAAACACTATAGCCCTGATTTTAATTGGCCCAATTATAAGCTGCCACCTCAAACAGCACATCGGCTAAATGTCAATCTATACACATGAATAATTCGATTCAACGGGATTTTGGACACTATGTATCACTAGCCGAATTAAGAACTATTGCATCTTCCATTGTAAAAGTTCTGGAATGAAAATTTAACGCTGATTTGACTTTGTCAAATTTACCTTCTCATGAGTTCAGTACCAAGTAAATGAGAAGTGCAATACAAAAGCGCAAATGGAGTGGGCAAACAGTAAACCTTCCCTTCTAATTTTCCAACCCAAATTTTGGACGGCAAGAAAGGACTGTAAAATCTTTCCATTATTTTTGCACCATGTTCAGAACAGTTTGCTGGAACGATTTTTCAACGCTTTACTTTCTCTTTTCGGTTGCTTTGTCGCTTTGTTATAGTTACGTCCTGTCAAAGTACATCAAGGGCTGGAAAGCGGTTCCGGTCTGGAAAATCCCGGCCAATTTTCAACCGAGAACCAAGGTTAGCGTTCTCATCCCTGCGCGGAATGAAGTGGAAAATATTCTGCCTTGCCTGGAATCAATATTTGGGCAAACCTATCCGAAAGAATTGGTTGAAGTCATCGTCCTCGACGACCATTCGACGGACGGTACGGCAGAGGTGGTAGAAAAAAGGAAACATCCGCAAGTCAGATTGATTCGGTTAGCTGATTTCGTGGAAGTGGGCGAGACGCAATCCTTCAAAAAGAAAGCCATCGAAACGGGCATCGGGCAGGCAGGCGGCGAATTGATTGTCACGACGGATGCCGATTGTCTGATGCAGGTGCAGTGGCTGGAATTGGTGGTTTCTTTTTATGAAAAAAAGCAGTTGAAATTCATTGCAGCCCCCGTCAATTTCTATGAAGAAAAAAATCTGTTGGAGCGCTTCCAATCCTTGGATTTTCTCGGCATGATGGGAACGACCGGGGCAGGCATCCAACTGAGGTGGATGAATATGTGCAACGGGGCAAATCTGGCTTACGCGAAATCGGCTTTTTTGGAGGTAAAAGGCTTTGAAAGTATTGACCGCCTAGCCTCGGGCGACGACCTCTTGCTGATGCAAAAAATCGCCCAAAAATTTCCGAATCAGATCGGTTTTTTAAAAAATAATTCCGCCACGGTTTTCACAAAAGCCAAACCGACCATCGCTTCTTTTCTTTCGCAGCGCATACGTTGGGCTTCAAAATCAACGACTTATAAAGAATGGAGAATGCCTTTTACCTTGGCGATGGTTTTTCTTTTTTGTTGTAGCATCGTCTTCAGCTTCGCACTGATTCCCTTTTGGGGATGGGCTGCTTTCGGCTTGTTTTTGGGACAATTGCTCGTCAAAAGTGCGATGGATTATTTCTTTCTCGGCGAAATGGCGCGCTTCTTTCAAAGGGAAGATTTGATGCGTCGTTTTGTACCCGCCCAATTGCTCCACATTGCCTACATTGTGGTAGTTGGAATTTTGGGAAATGTCATCAAACGATACAAATGGAAAGGGAGATGGGTGCGCTGATTTTCTGTAGCAAAAACCAATTATTGCAGTAAGCCCTTCGACAATTTTAACATAAAAATCTTTACAAGTTCAAGAGCAAGTTCATATTTGCACTTGAACTTGCTCTTGAACTTGCTCTTGAACTTGTAGAAAAGTTTTCCTAATAATTATGTCCGACTATTTAAAGCACTAAAACATGAAAGCCTACAATCTTGAAGCTGCTTTAAAAAGACCGGAAGCCGTGATGGAATTATACCTCCACAATCGAGGGATTCGCACGATTCCAACCGAGGTATTTGGGCTCAGGCGATTGAAAAAACTGGGATTGAGCGAGAATGTTTTGACAACAATACCTCCCGAAATCAGCCAATTGCAAGAACTGGAAGAAGTGGATTTTTCGCACAACAAATTAGCCGCTTTGCCGCTCGAAATGCTCGAATTGCCGAATCTAAAGCACCTGAATTTGAGCCATAATTTATTCGAAGAATTCCCTGAAATCGTTTTTTCTTTAATAAATTTGAAGGAATTGAACTTGGCCGGGAATCACTTTCGGCAAATTCCTCCCCAAATTAAAGTCTTCCAAAAGCTAGAAGCGCTCAACTTGGGTGGGCTTCACTTGAAAAAAATTCCGACAGCGATAGGCCAGCTTTCCTACCTGCGGCGGTTAAATGTAAGCCATAACGCCCTTCCGAAATTGCCCGAAGCGATTGGGCAATGCACGGATTTAGAGGAGTTGTGGGCTACGGATAACAAGTTGGTGAAACTGCCAGATTCGGTTTGCAGCTTAAAAAAACTTTCCAAAATTGCCCTCAAAAATAACAGGTTGAAATGCCTGCCCGAAAATATTGGAGAGTGCCGAAACCTGTCGAAACTAGATGTGTCGGACAATAAACTGGGAAGCATTCCCAGGCAAATCGGGCGGCTTCAGCAATTGCGGTTCGCTAACTTTAGCGCCAATAAATTAGAGACCATTCCCGAAGAATTGGGTGAATGTACGACCCTCAGGGAACTTCATTTGGATGAAAATCAACTGCGCCAATTGCCGGAGAATTTTGAAAATTTGGAACGCCTGGAAACGCTCCGGCTTAGGAACAACCAACTCCATGCCCTGCCCGA
>CAZJYF010000600.1:0-2689 GCA_964549665.1 uncultured Saprospiraceae bacterium | reverse complement strand
GGGTTTGCTATTTTTTAAAAATTTGGAAAATCTCGCCACCGATGAAGCCGTGAATTTACGAAGCAATGACTTCAAGCATTTTGGAAAGCGGGATTGAGTACCTTAAGGGTGTCGGGCCGGTCAAGGCTGAACTGTTGAAGAAGGAACTGGCTATTTTTACGTTTGAAGATTTGCTGATGCACTTCCCGTTTCGATACGTGGATAAGACAAAATTCCACAAAATACGCGACTTGGATGAGGACAGCGGGGAAGTGCAATTATGCGGTATTCTCAGGCGGCTAAGCGTTGCAGGAGAAGGCCGGAAAAGGCGCTTGGTAGGTCGCTTTCGGGATGAAACAGGGGTCATTGAACTGGTTTGGTTCCGGGGAATTTATTGGTTAGAAAGCAACCTTCAGGTGGGCAGCGAATACATCGTTTTTGGCAGGGTGAACACCTTTGGGAAACGCTTGAACATTCCGCATCCCGAAATGGAAGAAGTGACCCCGGAAAACACGAAAGCTGCCACTACCTTTGCGCCCGTTTACGCAAGCACGGAAAAGTTGAATTCGAAGGGGCTGGACGCCAAAGGCCGGCGCCGGTTGATGCAGGCTTTGCTGGAAAAGATTTCACCGGCAGATTTACCGGAAAACCTGCCGGAGTATTTAGTCAAAAAATTAGCCTTTCCTTCCCACCATCAAGCGCTTCGCCAAATTCATTTCCCCAAAACGCAAAAACAACTCGACGCTGCCCGGAAGCGGTTAAAGTTTGAGGAATTGTTCTTTTTACAACTGCGCCTTTTGCAATTAAAAAGGCGACGCAAGGATACTGTGAAAGGCTTCGTTTTTTCCAAAGTGGGCAATTATTTCAATCGTTTTTACAAAGAAAAATTGCCCTTCGATTTGACAGCAGCTCAAAAGCGGGTCGTCAAAGAAATTCGCAAAGATTTGGGTTCCGGCATCCAAATGAACCGGCTCCTGCAAGGCGATGTTGGCAGCGGCAAAACGGTCGTCGGTTTGATGTGCATGCTCCTCGCCTTGGACAATGGCTTCCAATCCTGCCTGATGGCCCCCACCGAAATTCTCGCCCAACAACATTACAACGCCATCAGCGAATACCTCAAAGGGCTGGGGCTTCGCGTGGCTTTTCTTTCGGGAAGCGTGAAGGGGAAGAAGCGCGAACAATTGCTCCGTTTTTTGATTGAAGGGGAGATTGACATCCTCATCGGCACGCATGCCCTGATAGAAGACCCCGTTCAATTTAAAAACCTGGGGCTTGCCATTACCGACGAACAGCACCGCTTTGGCGTGGCACAACGGGCAAAATTGTGGAAAAAAAGCAAGCCCAACCCACCCCATGTTTTGGTGATGACCGCCACCCCTATTCCCCGCACCCTGGCCATGACCCTCTACGGCGACCTCGACACCTCCGTCATCGATGAATTGCCCCCCGGCCGCAAAGCGGTCACCACTACACATCGCACCGAAAACCACCGGCTGCGGGTCTTGGGTTTCATGCGGCAGGAAATCGCAAAAGGGCGGCAGGTGTACGTGGTGTATCCCCTCATCGAAGAATCGGAGAAGTTGGATTTGCAAAACCTCGAAGAAGGTTATGAGGCGCTGCTACGGGAATTTCCGATGCCCGAATACCAAATCAGCATCGTTCACGGGCGCATGAAATCCAAAGACAAAGATTTTGAAATGCAGCGTTTTGCCAAAGGCGAAACCCACATCATGGTCGCCACGACGGTCATCGAAGTGGGCGTCAATGTACCCAATGCTTCGGTGATGGTCATTGAAAGCTCCGAGCGATTTGGCTTGTCGCAACTACACCAACTACGGGGGCGAGTCGGGCGCGGTGCCGAGCAATCGTTTTGCATTTTGATGTCGGGCTTTAAATTGAGCAGCGAAGGCCGCGAGCGCATTCAAACCATGTGTCGAACGAATAATGGCTTTGAAATCGCAGAGACCGACCTGCGCCTTCGGGGGCCTGGAAATATCGCAGGAACTCAGCAAAGCGGCATGCTCAACCTCCGCATCGCAGACCTGGCACGCGATGGACGCATTCTGCAATCGGCAAGGGAAATCGCTTCCCGCATTTTGGACAAAGACCCCAAATTGGAAAATCCAATGAATCGAACTTTGAAAAATTATTTGAATAAAAATGCCAAACAGTGGAAAGGATGGAGCCGGATAAGTTAGATAGGTATTAAGGTGTTGCCTCGGCGGGTTGGTGTTGAGGATGGCGACGAGGTGATGCCTTAATACCGACCATCTGGAACTCCATATTTAAAAAATCAGACAGAGGTTCAAAATCAAAATCGCAGGACGTTCATCAAAGAGAATGGCTCCAATTTTTTTCGGGTCTTCTCAAAATCTCGCGTCATTCCCAAAAGAAAGCCACCGCCCCCTGCCCCGCAAAGTTTCAACTTGAACAAGTCGCCTTCCAAGCCGTCCAACCAGCAATTTTTAAAACCCGGGGGAATCATTTTCTGAAGATAGCGATATTGAAACAGACCGATTTCGTGCATCCTTTCAAAAACCAATTCCCAACGGGCATCCAAAAAAGCATGGATGGCATCATCCGTGATAGGCACTAATTCCGATTGACAGCGCCTGCCGAAAGACTCTTCTCGGCATTTTGCCAGAAAGTGTTCGACAAAAGGACCGGTTTGCCTCGAAATGCCGGTGTCGAGCAAAAAAATAGCGCCACT
>CAZJYF010000599.1:0-2704 GCA_964549665.1 uncultured Saprospiraceae bacterium | reverse complement strand
CGAAGAATTGCAAAATGCTATTGCCATCGAAAAAGAGACGCTGGAAGACCTTTATAAAGTGAAAGCCGAAGCAGAGAGTCTCGAAGCCCTTGTCATTACAAACAAGCAGGCTAAGGAGCTATTGGAAAAAGAAATGGAAGAGCGCAAAGCCGAGTTGCTTGCGGGAATCGAGGGAACCAAAATGCAGTGGAAGCGGGAACAGGAAGGCTACCAATACGACCTCAAAATAAAGCGCCGCAACGAGGAAGATGCCTACCTGCAAAAGAAGCTAAGACAGGAAAAGGAATTGGCAGAACGCAAAGCAGCATTTGAAAAAGAAATCAACGAACGTGAGCAGGCAGTAGCAGCACAGGAGGAAGAATTGGAACGCCTGCGAAAGGAGGTTGCCGGCTTTGAAGAACGGCTTCAAAGCAGTGTCGAAGCAACCGAACAATCGGTGACAGCGCGCCTGACCAAAGAGTTTGAGTATCGCCAAAAACTGGAGACCAAAGATTTGGAAGCTGACCTCAAATTGGGGAAACAGGAAATTGAAAGCCTGAAGGTCAAGGTAAAAGACCAACAGGAACTCATTCGCGAGCTTTCCTCCAAAACGGATGGCGCCACGCAACAGGTGAAAGACATCGCTTTGAAAGCCATCGAAAACTCAGGCATCCGAAACTACCCTATACCTACTTTGGAACGGAAAAAGGAGGATGATAATAAATGAGCCAAACAATTTAATCAAGTATGACTAAAACAGCCCTCATCACCGGGATCACAGGCCAAGATGGAGCCTACCTTTCTGATTTGTTGTTGAAGAAAGGATATATTGTTCACGGCATCAAGCGCAGGAGTTCTTCGTTCAATACAGAGCGAATTGACCACCTGTACCAGGACCCCCATGTTGACCACCGGAATTTTATTCTGCATTACGGCGACCTGACCGATTCATCGAACATCATCCGAATTATTCAGGAAGTGCAACCCGACGAAATTTACAATCTGGGTGCGATGTCGCACGTAAAGGTCAGTTTTGACAGCCCGGAATACACTGCCAATGTGGACGGTCTTGGCACCCTGCGCGTGTTGGAGGCTGTCCGCTTGCTGGGAATGGTGGAAAAGACAAAAATTTATCAGGCTTCGACTTCAGAATTGTATGGCTTGGTACAGGAAGTGCCGCAATCGGAAACGACGCCCTTCTACCCGCGTTCACCTTACGCCGTGGCAAAATTATACGGTTACTGGATAATGGTGAATTACCGCGAGGCGTACAACCTATTTGCCTGCAACGGAATTCTCTTCAACCACGAATCGCCCCTGCGAGGCGAAACCTTTGTCACACGCAAAATCACTCGTGCCGTTGCCAAGATTGCTTTTGGTATTCAGGAAAAATTGTACTTGGGAAATTTGGATGCCAAACGCGATTGGGGACATGCCAAAGATTTTGTGGAAGCGATGTGGCTCATCCTGCAGCAAAATGAACCTGAGGATTACGTCATCGCCACGGGGAAAACGACTTCTGTCCGCGATTTTGCCCGGTTTGCTTTCCGTGAAATTGGAGTTGAATTGGAATTCAGGGGCAAGGGAAAGAAGGAAGTGGGCTTAATCTCAGAAGCCAAGCATCCTGATTTTCATTTGCCAAAAGGCAAAGAAGTAATTGCCGTGGACCCGAATTACTATCGCCCCACAGAGGTGGATCTGCTCATCGGTGATCCCGCAAAAGCAAAGAACAAACTGGGCTGGAAGCCACGGTACAATTTGGAGCGATTAATAGAAGAAATGGTAGCTTCCGACCTCGAAATTTTCCGAAAGGATAAACATCTGAAGGAAGCGGGTTTTCAAATCCGGAAGGACAAAGAATAGATTTGAACAGATGACATAAGCATTTTGGAGCAGGCGTTGACCATCGAAATAAATATCGCAGAAGCCAAGTCGCAAAAAAACGATTTTTAGTTCATGAAAAAAGAAGCAAAAATTTACATCGCCGGGCACCGTGGAATGGTTGGTTCGGCGATTTTTCGTCGGTTGAAAAAGGAGGGCTATTCCAATTTTGTGCTGCGCACCTCCAAAGATCTCGATTTGCGAAAGCAGCTCGAAGTCAATGAATTTTTCCGAAAGGAGAAGCCCGAATATGTCTTCCTCGCCGCCGCCAAAGTGGGCGGCATCCTCGCCAACCATACTTTCCGGGCTGAGTTTCTCTACGACAACCTAATGATCCAAAGTAACCTGATTCACGCTTCTTGGAAATGCGGAGTCCAAAAATTGCTGTTTTTGGGATCTTCCTGCATTTATCCCAAATTGGCGCCGCAGCCCCTGAAAGAAGAATACCTGCTTAGCGGGGAATTGGAACCGACCAATGAGGCTTATGCCATTGCCAAAATCGCGGGAATTAAAATGTGTGATGCCTACCGATCGCAATACGGTTGCGATTTTATCTCGGTGATGCCCACCAATTTGTATGGTCCCAATGACAACTACGACTTAAAAACCTCCCATGTGTTTCCTGCCCTCCTTCGAAAATTTCACGAAGCCAAACGGGATAACCGCCAGCAGGTCACCCTGTGGGGTAGCGGCACGCCAAAGCGCGAATTTCTGCATGTGGATGACCTGGCAGATGCTTGTTATTTTCTCATGCAAACGTACAGTGAACCGGGATTAATAAATATTGGCACAGGGGTAGATATTTCTATCAACGACTTGGCCCTGATGATAAAAGCGGTGGTGG
>CAZJYF010000598.1:0-2705 GCA_964549665.1 uncultured Saprospiraceae bacterium | reverse complement strand
AGCAGAACCGGCCCGACAGAATGGTTGCCCAAAAGAAAGTAACCCACGGTGCCAACTAAAACTTTTTTATTCAATTCCACACGCACAAGTTGTTACTTCCCGGGTCACGACATGGTCGGTGTCGTTTGCCATAATATGCGTCGTACATGGCATGCAGGGGTCAAAACTGCGAATTGCCCGCAAAATATCTATCCCTTTGTAGTCTTCCGGCTTATCATAATTTTCCAAAATCGGCGTATTGAGCACTGCTTCTTCATAAGGACCCGGTGCGCCCCAAGGGGTTCGGGGAGCAGCATTTAACGTGGAAGGCGTCACAATCTGATAGTTTTGAATCACTCCTTTTTCGACAATCAGGTGGTGGGTCAAAAAGCCTCGTCCCGCGCCCCAGGCACCAAAACCCAAATGGGTTCCTTTTTTCGGAATTTCAAAAGGAGTACTGACTTTGGTCTCCCCTTCCCGAATCAATTTTTGGGCTAGCAACCAGTTTTCCATCGCCACCATGGCAGAGTAGGGAATGCAATAGGCCCGGGCCCGGTTGCGCTCAAAAGCATTCCAAGATTTGGGGATTTTCCATTCCAAAGTAGCCTCCGGTAGGTGGTGTTTCGGCACATGAATCTTCATGCTATGCCCTGTGTTTTCCAAAAATTTGCTGGCCGGGGCTTTTTGTGCTTTTGCTGTGAGGTACATGCGCGAATAAGCCCCTGCTTCCATCGGCATTCTATCCCAGGTGGGGCAGGTGTCCCAACTATAACGGTCTCGCCAATTTTGTTTACCGGGTTTGGGAATGGTTTCTTTATTCCAGGGATGATTTGGACTTAGCGGCATTCCCAGTGGATCCGTTTTAAAACGGTGGCCATTCCATTTTTCGTAGTAGGAATGCTCGACAAATTCTTCCATCCCTGCATTCAACTCCCGCAAATTGGTCGTAACGACCTCCCCATCGACCAAGATTCCCGGAGTAGCCCAACGGGCATTGCCCCAGGTATCACAATTTTCAAAGGTAGCATCATAATATTCAGGGCGGTCCCAAACCCCCGTATCTGCCATGGTAGCAGGTCGAATGCCGCATTTGGCGTAGTCGGGATTGCTTTCGAGGAAGAAATCGAACACATCATCCCAGATACCGGTGACTTTCTGGCTGTAGTCGAAAAATTTAATCAAACGGCTATAGACCTCATTCAAAGTAGTAATGGTCACGGTCACAGAAATACCACCGGGCACGACCGATTGTGGGTGCGGATATTTACCTCCAATGGCAACGTAGGCCTCTCTGGCTACCCGGGTCATGCTCAAGGCCTCCAGATATAATTTTCCCTTTAGCGGGTTGAGGTCTTTCATGATGTCCAGAATGGTCGTATAACCGTGGACGGCGGCATTTTTGGCGGCGGTTTTAGCCGCTTTGTCAATTAGTTCCGGATTGGTTTCCCGGATCAATTCCTCCGAATAATCAGGACCGGCAAGTAAAAACAAATGCAGCGGGTGGTCATAAAGATATTCAATGGCCAACAAAATATTTCGCATCACCACGCCTAAAGGAGGCGGCTTGATGCCCAAAGCCATTTCGATAGCCAAAGCGGAACAAGTTGCATGCACTCCACCACATACACCACAGGCGCGACTGCTAATATAAGCGGCATCCCGCGGGTCCCGTCCTTTCAAAATAATTTCATATCCCCTGAAAAGGGTTGCCATCGAATTGGTGGACAAAACCTTTCGCTCTTTCAAATCGACAACGCTATGGAAAGCCAATGCGCCTGCCACCCTCGTTACCGGATCGTAATCGACATTCCGGATAAAACCATTTTTTGCCAATAGGCTTTTCAGCTTATCCTGCTCCACCCCTAAGTCCACAACTTTGTGCTCATAAGGGTCTGCGATGCCTTCCTTCAGATAGGCGTTGCCGGCTTCGTCAAATGCAATTGGTAAGTTTTTGAAACACATATTTTAGTGATAAATGAGGAGTGAAGAATGATCCGTTTTTACGGTAAGCATTCTGTTTAGATTTTTAAACCAATTTCAGCACTTTCGCAATGGCTACCAAATGACCATCGACGGAAGACAAGCCTCCGTGCAATTGGGTCAAGGCGCCGTTTATGGTACCCAGATGCCCTGCCAATGGTTGGGTATCATCTGCAATTTTTTGCAGCCCTCCTGCCAGCTTTTCGAGGTGATTTCCCGCCCTTCTCAAGGCGACAATGATGAGCACCAAATATATGACCAGTGCCAAAACGACCAATCCGGCAACAACTAAGGTAGCGGGAAAAAGGAAGGTGTTATCCATGATGAAAAATTTATTTTGTCAATTTAATTTGGCTGCCCTGCCGGCTAAGGTATCCTTGATGGTTTCAGCGTGTTCGTTGATATCGCCCGCCACACCCAGCATTCCGGAAGCGACCGAAATGGTGTCATTCAACGCTTTGACATGTTCGGTATTCCCAGCAATCCCCAGCCCGGCTTCAGCCATCTCGGCAAAATAGCGTTCGATGCTTCGGGCAGCTTTCCAGGTTCGGTGCAGGAGGCTTACAATGAGGGGCAACAGCAGTACTGTCACTACTAAAAGTATGGTCCAAAGAATATTTACAGCAGCAGGCATAATTAATTATTTTGGTTCTTTGACAAATCAAATGGAAAATAAAACAAATAGAATCTATTTTTGAAACACATAGGAACATAGAACACATAGTTTGTTGATAATCAATAAACTA
>CAZJYF010000597.1:0-2715 GCA_964549665.1 uncultured Saprospiraceae bacterium | reverse complement strand
CAAAGTGCTTGCTGTGGACGGTGGAAAAAACAACCGGGTCGCGACGATTTTTTTTCAGGGCATCGAAAACCCGGAACGTCGAATTATGCTGAAGTTTGCGAAGTTGCAAATAGTCAACTGATGCCAGGCGCTGCCAAATATGCTCAACTCCTCAAACGGGAAGCGGCGCGCCTCGGCTTCTCCTTTACCGGGATAGCGAAAGCCCGGCCCCTTCACGAAGAAGCTTCCCACCTCGAAAAATGGCTCAGTGACGGTTTTCATGGACAGATGCGTTACATGGAGAATCATTTTGAAAAGCGCATTGACCCGGCGAAACTCGTGCCGGGGGCAAAGTCGGTGGTTACCTTGATGTACAATTACTCCACCGACCGTAGGCAGGAAGACCCCGAAGCTCCGGTAATCTCAAAATATGCCTTTGGAAAGGATTACCATTTTGTCATCAAAAGAAAACTGAAAGAATTGCTGCACTACCTCTGCGAAGAAGTGGGCGAAGTGAACGGTCGTTGTTTCGTTGATTCTGCCCCGGTAATGGAACGGCAGTGGGCTGCCAAAAGCGGCATCGGCTGGACGGGGAAAAACACCCTGCTCATCCACCCTCAAGCAGGTTCCTATTTCTTTATCGCCGAACTCGTGATTGACCTGGATTTGGAAACAGACCAGCCCATAAACGACCATTGCGGCAGTTGTACCCGCTGCATCGATGCCTGCCCCACCGAAGCTATTTCGCCAAAAGGCTATTTATTGGACGCGAGCAAATGCATCTCTTATTTGACCATTGAATTGCGGGAAGCCATCCCCAAAGAATTTCGAGAAAAAATGGAAAACCGGATGTTTGGCTGCGACATCTGTCAGGAAGTTTGCCCCTGGAATCGCTTTTCAAAACACCACGAGGAACCTGAATTTGAACCACATCCCGCCATGCTGAAAATGACGAAGGGAGATTGGGAAGAAATTACTTCCGAAGTGTTCGACCACCTCTTCAAAAAGTCAGCAGTCAAGCGCACGAAATATACGGGCTTGAAACGGAATATTGCTTTTTTAAAGAAGGTGTGATGATGTGGTAGTGTGGCAGGTCGGAGGTGAAATCAAACCCTCCATCCCATCACACCTCCATGCCATCATACCATTCTATCGCTTTAGGTTTTACAGGATAGCCTTGTGGCAACGGGATTTTTTTATCGCGCTTCTGCCGAACGGAAGCCCGGACGTTGACGTCCCCCCAAAAATCGGAAATGGATTTGATGGTGGCATCGAATTCGGATAGGCTCATCGGCTTTAGCACATAAGCGTTGGCTCCCAAAGCATAGCAGGTTTGAATATCCGTCTCTTGCATAGAAGAGGTGAAAACAATGACCGGCAATTTTCGCAATTCCTTATCTTTGTGAAAAATTTTGAGCACCTCTATGCCATTTAGAACAGGCATGTTCAAATCCAACAGGATGTAGCAAATCTCATCGAGATGTTGTTCTTTTCCTAAAAGGCTTAAAAGCTCTTTCCCGTTGTAACAATGAACCAAATCCGTTTCAATTGAAAGATTTTTAAAGGCAAGTTTGGTCAATTCGACATCGGCAGGATTATCCTCGACCAGGATAACTTTTTTGAATCCATTCATAGTTTTGTTTCCTCCTTTTAAAGTGTTTGTTCGTAAATATTAGTTTTTGTTACTCCTGAAAAATTGGGTGATTAGTGGAGATTCTGTTTGCAAGTGCATAATTGGGACTTTGAAATTATTTTTTTTGCAAAAAATCGGAAAAATGTGACGGTCTTAAGAGTGCCTTACTAATTTTGCATTAAATTTTTTGAACATGTTTATTAAACTGTCCTCCATTTTGGGAATGATCCTTTTGTTGGCTTCCTGTATTGAACCTCAAAAAACCGACCAAAAAAAAGCAACTCCTTCCTACCCGACCAATATCAGCCCCACATCCGGCACGGAAAAAGAGAAAATCATCCTCTTTTTCGGCAACAGTCTGACCGCCGCCTATCGCTTAGATCCTTCAAAAGGCTTCGTGGCTTTGATTCAAAAAAAGATTGATTCCCTTGGCTTGCATTACAAAACGGTGAATGCCGGCCTTAGTGGAGAGACCACCGCAGGGGGAAAAGAGCGCATCGATTGGGTTTTGCGTCAACCGCTATCTATTTTTATGCTGGAATTGGGCGGTAATGACGGGTTACGCGGCATTGACCCCGCTTCCTCCTTCCAAAACCTGCAAGCCATAATTTCCAAAGTGAAAGCCAAATATCCTGCCGCAAAAATTATTCTGGCAGGCATGGAGGCACCCCCCAATATGGGGCAAGCTTTCACGAGCGAATTTCGAAACATCTATCCCCGGTTGGCGAAGAAAAATGACATCAAATTGATTCCTTTTTTGCTGGAGGGGGTCGCAGGTATTCCTTCCCTTAATTTGCCGGATGGGATTCACCCGAATATAGCTGGGCAAAAAATTGTGACGGAAAACCTGTGGGCGGCCTTGAAGGATTTATTGTGAAACGCGGAAGAGCCTTTTTTTTGAGGAAGTTTTTTTGTCTGGGAACAGGTGTATGCCTTTAAGATATGGGGATTTAATTGTGTCAATTAAATCGTATATTTGTAGCTGTCAAGACACTTGAAGCGGGTTAAATTTATCATTATCAACTGCTTTAAGCAGAATGATGTTACCTTGGAGATTCGACCATTCAGGTTTATATTTTTTCACTTATTCGCTAATTTAAACC
>CAZJYF010000596.1:0-2723 GCA_964549665.1 uncultured Saprospiraceae bacterium | reverse complement strand
AATTGATTTTGATTACTATGCGGTAATGAATTTTACCGGTATTTCCCTCAGCCCCGCCATTATCAAAGAGAGAGAATACGAAGACCAAAAAGAGATTGAAGACAGTTTCGAGTACGTCTTGGATGAAAATGGAAATGTGAAAAAGGACACTTCCGGGAACGACATCAAGATTCCCAAAAAGGTGTTGGCCAAAGCACGGATTTTTGAAACTCTTCAAAATAAAACAGCCTCCTTCGGAGGCGATTTTGAAATTTATGACAACCGAACGCAAAACCTCCTTTATTCCGAACCCGTCTCTGTGACAGCCGTTTTTGAAAACTATGCTTCTACTTTCAAAGGAGATGAACGGGCTTTAACGAAGGATTCCAAACTGCGAATCGGCAACCAACCGCTTCCCTTTCCCACCGATGAAGCCTTGCTTTTGGCGGCGGCGGATTTGTTGAAACCCATTCTGAAAACGAAGATTGCAAAAGCGAAGGTTATCCGGTGACGATGCAGCGAGAAGTTTTCAGCTAATTCAAGTGCTGGAAGCCCTGTTTTCAAATCCTATTTTCCTTTTTTCTTTTGGATTTTCCTACCGCCGGCCGGTTTTTTCAAAATATTAGGCAAATCTTCTTTTCGAATCATCACCATCGCAAAGAGGAGGACCACTACTGCGTACATCAATTCGAAGGGGATGGAATCCAGGTACCTGCAAAAATTCCGTTGCCAATCGGTCAAAGCGTAACCTGGAAAGATGATTTGGTTTTCTTCGATTCGCAGGAACAAAGAACAACCCAAGCGAAAAAAAATGAAGAGGTGGAGCAATACTCCTCCCCACAAAATGGCCCAAATCTTCCTCCTGAAATTTGCCGGGAAAGCCATAATCAGGCACAGTAGTAAAACTGTTGGCATCAGCCCGCGGCTGGTAGAATCGAGACCCCATTTTCCGGCGTCGGTGATGACCGGTTTTCCGGTAATTGGGCTAGCAGCCCTGGCTTTTTCGAGCTCGCGGCGGTTTCGAAAGATGTATTCCACATCCAAATTGGACGATTTGTCATTGGAAAGCCGGCAGGTAATCACTGCTTCGGTGCTTATGTTTTGCAGTAACTTTTCGGAGGTTTTGCAGAAAAACTGTTCGTAAACCCGTGGCGTTCCGAAGCCCAAAAACAAAAATGTCAAGCCGAAATAAAGGATTCCAAAAAGGAGGCTAAAGCGTAGGAAAGGATTAGACGTTTTCATGTTCCGCTTGTTTTTTCATAGCCCAATTGACCCAATAGGCCCAGCCCAAAAATACCAGAAAAATGAAAAGCCCCTGCCATATTTCGGTGTGAAAAATCTCAAAAAGTTGTTTGGATTGTCTGCCGATGAGAAATAAAGACACGACTCGCACCAAATTGATGGCAGCAAGGATAAGCGGGCCGATTAAAAGCATTTGCCATTTCCAACGGAAGGCTACCGGAAACAGCAGCACCGCTACCAAAAGCAAAACCGTCGGACTGACCGCATCGCATCCTCTTCCGACATTAATTGAAAACTCGGAAGAACTGATTGAAAAATTCGTGTGGGAGGTTCCCATTCCAAGAAGATTGAGGATTTGGTGCCCTGCCGAGGCATAGCCCTTCAAAATGGGGTTGTTGATGCTTTCTATGAAAAAAGGCTTGAAGGACAAATAATAATACAAACCCATCAGGGCGATAAAACCCAGGCAAAACAATACAATTTTAAAACGGTCTTCGAGGCTTTTCAGCCAATTGGATACAGTAAATTTTTTTTTCGATTCTTTTTTCTTTCGGCGGCTCATAATTTGTTGGTCTTTTTTCTTTTAGACCGGGAATCAGACCCGGTACATTGTAAGTGGGGGTTCAATGTCGCAGTGAACCCGGAAATTATCGTGGCAAAAGCCGCACAAATATATTATTTTACCCAATACTAAAGAACCGAAATTTTGCCGCGGTATTTATTTCCAGTCTGAAGGCTGAACTGCTCTTCTGCAAATTTCAAATTTTAGGAGAGGTTAAAATGCTTTGATGCCAAAATTTAAATAGGTTTACCCTATCAAGGCTGGGAAAATTGAATCACAAAGGAAAATATTGATATTCAGTCTCCGGTTTATCTTTTTGCATTATCCTTCATTTATATTCCCTGCAGTACTATGATTATCCTGTATTAATTCCTACATTAGCTGTCTTTTATTATTTGAACCGCCTTTAACCGAGTAACCCAAATTTTTTACTTTTTTCACAACAAAAAAATAACTCGACAATGCAACATTCAGAGACCATCGCTACCTCTAAATCCAATAGAAAATTCAAATATCCAGGCAAAAGAGTCACTTCCGATGGGAACACTTTGGTTTCCAACACAGAAGGACTAATCGCGGATGCAGGCGTTTTTTATCCGATAACGCCTTCTACACAAATGGGTGAAAACTTTCAGTTACTCTACGCCAAAGGGCAGTTGAATGCTTTTGGAAAGCCCTTGACGGCTGTTGAAACGGAGGGGGAACACGCAGCACAGGGAGGTGCGATCGCGATGTCTGTAACGGGCAAGCGGACGGTCAATTTCACTTCCGGACAAGGTATCGTTTATGGTTTGGAACAATATTATCACGCGCCGGGCAAGTTGAGCACAATGGTGTTGGAAGTGGGTTCGAGAGCTTTGACAAAGCACGCCCTGAACGTGCATTGCGGGCATGACGACGTATATGCTGCTTTGGATACGGGCTGGACGATTTTGTTTGC
>CAZJYF010000595.1:0-2737 GCA_964549665.1 uncultured Saprospiraceae bacterium | reverse complement strand
CGAGAATTTTGTCACCCTCAACAGCGAAGTCTTAGATAAATGGGGGCAACCAACCCTCACGATTGACTGCGAATACAAGGAAAATGAAAAAGTGATGCGCAAGGACATGGGCGAATCTGCGGCAGAAATGTTGGAAGCTGCCGGTTTGAAAGATGTTCAAATATTTGACAGAAAAAGTGCTCCGGGTCAGGGCATTCACGAAATGGGAACTGCCCGCATGGGAAGGAGTCCAAAAACCTCCGTACTGAACAAGTGGAATCAGGTTTGGGATGCCCCCAACGTCTTTGTGACCGATGGCGCTTGCATGGCCTCCTCTGCCTGCCAAAATCCGTCTCTGACCTACATGGCACTGACAGCAAGGGCTTGCGACTACGCCGTGAAAGAATTGAAAAAAGGAAATCTTTAATTAAACAAGATTTTAGACCTCAGATTTAAGATAAAAGACATTCGTTTATTTGTACTGAAGATGAAGCGTTGCAGAAAGTACATACGTATGTAAAGGCATTTTCAAAATGCCTTAAAGCTTAAATCTAAGGTCTAATATTTATTTAGTTACCAATTACAAAATAAATCATGAATAGAAGAGAAGCTATTAAAAGAACGGCTTTTTTAACGGGGGGCGCGATTTCTGCCTCTATCCTCCTTGGCGTTATAGATGGCTGCAAACCTGAAAGTACGGGTTTAATCTGGAAACCCGAATTCCTCAGCAAAGCACAAGGCGACCTCGTGTCGGAAGTCGTTGAGCGCATTATTCCCACAACGGATACGCCGGGAGCTAAAGATGCAGGAGTACCTAAATTTATTGATTCCATGTTGTCCGGTTATTTTGAAGGCGACGAAAAGAAAGCCATCGTCGATGGCCTTGCCCAAATCGACAAAGACAGCAAAGCTGCCCACGGCAAGCCTTTTGTCCAACTGACGACGGAGCAGCAGGATGAACTCCTGACGAATTACGACAAAGCCGCCTACGAACAAAATCAGAAACACGAAGACGGACCGCCCCATTTTTTCTTTACCTTGAAACAATTGACACTGGTGGGTTTCTTCACCTCCAAAATCGGGGCTACTGAAGTGTTGAGATACGAGGCTGTCCCGGGGGATTACAAAGGCTGTATCCCCTTCGAGGAAGTGGGCAGAACCTGGGCGACCTAATTCATTCGGTTGTTGGCCATTGGCATTTTATCAAACAAATAATTGATTTGCAAGTAGTTGCAAATGATTTTTTACTGCTTATTTATAAATGCTTGAAGTGGATTGGCATTTGCTTTTTTGAATTTCCGATTCCCCTAAGCATGGATATTTTTCGATTTCAACAAAATGAACCTGTATCTCGAGATTGTTCAACAAACTCAGTCCCAAACTCCTCCGTACGGATTGATTAACAAGGCAATTATAAAGCCTGAAAATGGGACCATGAACACTCTCCATACTTTCCTTCCAACTCAAATTCGCAAATCATGAGCAATCTAAATTTAAAAGGAAAAGAGCAAAACACCTACGACGCTATCGTCATAGGTTCGGGCATCAGTGGAGGCTGGGCAGCCAAAGAACTTTCTGAAAAAGGCTTGAAAACTCTTGTTCTGGAGCGGGGTCGAATGGTTCGGCACGTCTTGGACTATCCTACAGCAAACATGAACCCGTGGGACCTGAAATTTGGCAATCAAGTGCCAAAATCAGAAATTGAAAAGCATTATCAAAAGCAAGTCCGCACGGGCTTCACCATACAGCAGGACTCCAAACACTGGTTTGTGAAAGACGATGAAAACCCGTACTCGGAAGTCAAGCGATTCGACTGGATAAGGGGCTACCACGTCGGAGGGAGATCTATCATGTGGGGAAGAGTGAGTTTGCGATTGAGTGACCTTGATTTTGAAGCGAACGCCAAAGAAGGAGTCGGAGTGGATTGGCCCATTCGTTACAAAGACATCGCCCCCTGGTACGATCACGTAGAATCCTTTGCGGGAATAAGTGGACAAAAAGAAGGATTAGCGCATTTGCCTGACGGTAAATTCCTCCCGCCAATGGGGATGAATTGCCTGGAGAAACACGTCAAAGATAAAATCGCCAAAAACTTTGACGACCGCATGATGACCATCGGGCGCACCGCCAATCTTTCCGTACCCCACAAGGGCAGAGGCAAATGCCAATATCGCGACTTGTGCATGAGGGGCTGTCCCTATGGGGCGGCCTTCAGCAGCAATGCTTCCACCTTGCCTGCCGCCGCGAAAACTGGGAATATGACCTTGCGCCCAAACTCTATTGTCAATGCCATTCTCTACGATGAGAAAAAGGACAAGGCCACTGGTGTGCGCGTTATTGACACAGAAACCAATGAAGTGCTTGAATTTTATTCCCGCGTCATCTTTTCCTGTGCTTCCTCCATGGCCTCTGCCTTTATCCTCCTCAACTCCGCCAACGACCGCTTCCCGGATGGGCTGGGCAACCAAAGTGGTGAATTGGGGCACAATCTGATGGACCACCATTTCAGGGTAGGCGCGCACGGCCGCTATGATGGTTTTGGCGACCGCTACTACTCCGGCAAGCGGCCGACAGGTGTTTACATCCCCCGCTTCCGGAACCTCGATAAAAAGACCCGCCAAAAAGACTTCTTGCGGGGTTATGGCTATGAGGGCGGTGCAAGCCGCGAAGGATGGTATAAATATGTCGCCGAATTGGGCATCGGGGCACCCATGAAAGAACTAATTACCGAACCGGGGCCGTGGCGAATGGGCCTAAC
>CAZJYF010000594.1:0-2737 GCA_964549665.1 uncultured Saprospiraceae bacterium | reverse complement strand
GATTGGGTCGTATGGCATAGCTTCTGTTTTTTGTTTTTCATGATTTTTCCCTTTTCCCCTTTTAAATCCCCTTTGATAGAGTTGTTCGAGAATAAGGTATCGGATAATTTAAAAGTCTGTTGATTACCCATAATTTGTTCCGATACTTTGGAAAGTCGAAAATGTTCGGTTTGCAGGGGCGTCAGCCTCGAACCCGTTTGTAGAAATGGTGTAAACCATCAATCTAAGGGGCGTTAGCCTCGTCACCTTTAATTTTGGGGTCGGAGCTATGCTCCTCAACACCATTCATACGATTTTTCTACAAACGGGTTCGAGGCTGACGCCCCTTCTATTCTGCCATTCAAAACTTGTTGCAGAATCAGGAAACCCTGCCCCTCGCTGCCCCCAGCATCTAAAGGACGCGAAGGTTTTGCCAGTGGCAAAAAAGGGCAGGATTGGCAGCCCACTTCAACCCAAAATGTCCCTCGGACATTGCCCTCGCATCCTCTAGGGGCTGGGGGCAGCAATGGTGGAAAAACAAATTTTTCCTGCTCATAAATACTTGATTTTCAATTTCTTAAACGATCTTTACTTTTACATTTTAAATTTATCATTTTATATTTTACATTAAAAACAGGGAGTCAACTCCCCAACTCCAACTGGTTTTTTACCAGCGTATAATAAGCGCCCCTGCGGGCGGTCAATTCGTAGTGCGTTCCCTGTTCGATAATCTTTCCATTTTCCAACACCACGATCTGGTCGGCTTGGCTGACGGTGCTGAGGCGGTGGGCGATCACCACGACGGTACGGCCTTTGAAAAAGGCATTCAGGTTTTGCAGGATGACCCGTTCGTTGTTGGCATCGAGGGCATTGGTGGCTTCGTCGAGGAAGATGAATTCGGGGTCTTTGTAAACGGCGCGGGCAATGAGCATCCGTTGGCGCTGGCCTTGACTGATGCCGTTGCCCCTCGCCCCTATCATAGTGTTGGCGCCGAGGGGCAGGGATTCCACAAAGTCGTGAATATTGGCAGTGTGGATAGCTTTTGCCAGTTTCAGATGTTGGACGGTATCGTCGCTTTCGGCAATGTTGTTGGCGATGGTATCGGAGAAAATGAAGCCGTCCTGCATGACCACGCCGCAGGCTTCCCGCCACGATTTCATCGAAATGGCGTTGAGCGGCGTGCTGCCAATGCGGATGCTCCCTTTTACGGCTTGGTAAAAACCGAGCAGCAGTTTGATGAGGGTGGTCTTTCCGCTGCCACTCGTGCCGACGATGGCGGTCACTTTGCCGCGTGGGATAGTCAGGTTGATGTCTTCCAGCACCATTTCTGAAATGGGGGTGTATTGGAAAGAAAGCCCTTTTATCCAAATGTCCCCTTCCGGAATGCGCTCCTGTTTTTGCACCCCCTTTGGTTCTTCATCGGGGTGGTCCTGTACCTCACCGAGGCGTTCGAGGCTTATGGAGGCATCCTGTGCCGAACGGATGAAGCCCATCATCTGCTGCAAAGGGGCGTTCAGTCTGCCGACCATGTATTGCACGGCCAGCATCATGCCGAGGGTCATGTTGCCATCGATGACTGCCTTTGCGGAAAGGAAGGTGATGAAGATGTCCTTCAATTGGTTGATGACCTGTGCGCCACCGTCCTGCCATTGACCGAGGGCAAGCGAACGCATCTGCACCCGGAACAGCTTGGCTTGTATGGTTGCCCAAGCCCACCGGCGCTTGCGCTGACTGCCCTGCAATTTAATCTCCGGCATGCCTTGAATGATCTCAATCAGGGAGTGCTGGTTGTCGGACATTTTCTGGAATGCCTGGTAATCTATCTCTTTCCGCCTTTTCAAAAAAACTAATATCCAACCGAAATAAAGCAAGGTGCCTATCAGGAAAAACCCAAAGATCACAAAGGAATACCAGGACAGCACCACCCCAAAAATGATGATGGTGATAACGGCTAAAATGACTTGAAAAATGGATTGCGTCAGGAAAGATTCAATGCGCCGTTGGTCGGTGACGCGCTGCATCAGGTCGCCTGTAAATTTGGAATCGAAAAAGCCGAGGGGCAGGCGCATCAGTTTAAAAAGAAAATCAGCTATCAAGCTAATGCTTACTCTGGTACTGATGTGGAGGAAAATCCAACTTTGGATAAAATTTACCACCGTCTGCCCAAAGAACAGCATCAACTGTCCCAGCAGGATGAGCCAGATTAAGCCAATGTCGTTGTTGCCAATGCCCTCATCTACGATGGCCTGGGTGAGGAATGGAAAGGCCAATTGGAATAAAGCGGTGAGCAAAAGTCCTACCCAGAGGTTGAGCATCAGCTTCTTGTAGGGCCGCAGGTAGGAAGAAAAGAAGGTGAGCAGCGACAGTTTCTTTTCATCACTTTCTTCTTTGTCCTTGTGAAAATCCATGCCCGGTTCTAATAGGAAGGCGATGCCTTTTTCCCCATCGCTTGCCCAGTGTATTTTGAACTGTTCATGGCTAATTTTGAGTTTCCCGGCTGCCGGGTCGGCTATCCAAACGTGGCGTTTGCCGATTTTGTAAACGACTAGGAAATGTCGCTGCTTCCAATGGGCTATGAGGGGCAAGGGCGCTACCCGGAGGGAAGGCTTGTCCGTTCCATTTTTGTCGAAAGGTGTTTTCACCGCCAGGGTGCGAAAGCCAATTTCTTCCGCTGCCTCGCTGATGCCTTTCAGACTTACGCCTTGCCGGTCAATATAGCAGCGCTCCCGAAGGTATTGCAGGGAATAGTTTTTGCCAT
>CAZJYF010000593.1:0-2743 GCA_964549665.1 uncultured Saprospiraceae bacterium | reverse complement strand
ACCGGGGCGGGGGCATTGTTGACAAAGCGCTCGTTGCTCAACTTTTTCTCCACCGAGGCGACGAAACCGTTGGCGTGTTCCAATTCCTTCCCGATTCGCTCGCGTTCTGCTTCGGCATCGATAACTTTGTTGATTTCCACAAAATATTTTTCCGTTCCCGAAAGGAAAGAAACGGTGTTTTCGGGTTCCACTTCCGTGAAGTCAAGCGACGAAAGGTCCGCCATTTTAACAATCATCTCCTTCAAACCTTCAACTTTCAACAGGGCTTCGGCACCAGGGCTTTTTTCCACGAAAAGCTTCAGCGGCTCTTTCATTTTGATGTCGTTGTTGTTGCGGGTGTCGCGAACTTTGGCAACCACATCTTTTGCTTTTTCAATGGTTTGGATTAGAAAGTCATCAAACTTTCCAACTTCGGGATAGCTGCTGACGATGCAATCTCCCCCCACTATTCGTTCCCGGAGGTGATGCCATATTTCTTCTGTCACAAAAGGCATGAAGGGGTGGAGCAGCGTCATCAATTTTTCAAAAATGGCGATGGTCTGCTCGTAAGTTGCGCGGTCAAACGATTCGCCAAATGGAGGTTTGATGACTTCGAGGTACCAGGAAAAGAAGTCATTCCAAATGAAATTGTAGAGCGACTTCAGCACATCCGACAAACGGAAAACTTCATAATTCGCTTCGATTTCGGTCAATACTTTTTGAAATTTATTTTCCAACCAATTGATAGCCAATTGATTGAGTAAACCCTGCGGTTTGTCTTCAACCGCTCTTCCCTTTATCATCAAGAGGGCATTCCAAATTTTATTGCAGAAATTTCGCCCTACTTCGCAGAGCTTGCTTTCGTTGCGGACGGTTTTTGTTTTTGGGTCCATAGGGGCATCGAAAACGATGTCATTCCCAGCCGCCGCACTCGATAGCATCCCGAAGCGAACCCCATCCGCCCCGTAGGTTTTAATCAATTCCAAGGCTTCGGGAGAGTTTCCCAGCGACTTGCTCATTTTGCGTCCTTTATTGTCGCGAACCATCCCGGTAAAATACACATTTTGGAAGGGTTGTCTGCCTTTCTTTTCCGTCAATTCTTTGCCAAGCAATTCCTCCGACCATTCGTAACCGGACATAATCATCCGAGCTACCCAGAAAAAAATGATGTCCCATGCAGTGACCAAAACGGAGGTCGGATAGTAGTATTTCAACTCCTCCTGCGTTTCAAACCCGTCGAAAACGGAAATCGGCCACAGCCAGGAAGAGAACCAGGTATCCACCACGTCGGGGTCTTGTTCCAAATCATCGAGTGTCAGATTTGGATTGCCGGTTTTTTCTCTTGCCAATTGGAGGGCTTCGTCCGCCGTCTCGGCTACAAAAACTTCTTCGCCCAGATACCAGGCGGGAATCCGTTGTCCCCACCACAACTGACGGGAGATGCACCAATCGCGTATGTTGTCCTCGTTGAGCCAGTTGTGGAACATATTCCAAAAATGCTCGGGGTAGAAAGTCACCTCACCGCTTCGTACGGCATCCAAAGCCGTTTTGCCAAATTCCTTCATGGCCACGAACCATTGCTGCGTCAATCGCGGCTCTACCACGGCATCCGTGCGCTCCGAACGGCCCACCTTGTTTGTGTAATCTTCTATTTTTACGAGATGCCCTTTTTCTTCTAAATCTTTGATAATCAGCTTCCTGGCTTTGAAGCGGTCCTCGCCGACATAAAATTGGGCTGCTTCGCTCATGCTGCCATTGTCATTCAGCACGTCAATGACTTCCAGTTTGTGTCGCAAGCCGATTTCGTAGTCATTCGGGTCGTGGGCGGGGGTCACTTTCAGGCAGCCGGTTCCAAATTCTATTTCGACATAAGCATCCTCGATGATTGGAATCGAGCGATTGACGAGGGGCACGACGGCGCGCTTGCCCTTCAAATGGGCGAAACGCTCATCGTTGGGATTGATGGCAATGGCGGTGTCCCCTAAAATCGTTTCCGGACGAACCGTGGCAATCGTCAGCCATTCGTCTTCGGTTCCCTCAATCTGGTAGCGCACGTAATAGAGTTTGGATTGCTCCTCTTTGAAAAGAACCTCCTCGTTGGAGAGGGCTGTTTTTGCCACCGGGTCCCAATTGGTCATTCGCAGACCTTTGTAGATTTTGCCCTTGCGATACAAATCCACAAAGACGTGGAGCACTGCCTTGGAGAGCTTCGGTTCCATCGTAAAGCGGGTGCGGTCCCAATCGCAGGAAGCCCCCAACTTTTTCAACTGTTCGAGGATGATGCCGCCGTATTTCTCCCGCCATTCCCATGCGTATTTCATAAATTCTTCCCGCGTCAGGTCGGCCTTTTTGATGCCCCGTTCCTGCAGCATTTTCACCACCTTCGCCTCCGTGGCGATGGAGGCGTGATCCATGCCCGGCACCCAGCAGGCGTTGTAGCCTTGCAGCCTTGCCCGCCGGATGAGGATGTCCTGAATGGTGTTGTTCAGCATGTGCCCCATGTGGAGCAGCCCGGTCACGTTGGGCGGCGGGATGACGATGGTAAAGGGCGTACGCTCATCGGGTTCGGAGTGGAAGTAGTTCTTTTCCATCCAATGCCGGTACCACTTATCTTCAATATTTTTTGGATTGTAACGAGTCGTTTTTTGCATGAAGGCAGTTAAATTAGATTTGAAGATGTAAGATTATAACTGATGTTACGCACCTGATTGAGTGACCTAATTTCTTTTAGCGGAAAAGTGATTCAAAATCCGTCAAAAACAAA
>CAZJYF010000592.1:0-2746 GCA_964549665.1 uncultured Saprospiraceae bacterium | reverse complement strand
TATCCGTGACATCCGACACCCTGTGCCGTTGCACCAATTTTCCCGAAAGGGGAGAATACGTATTGCCAATGCGAGCATACAACAAGCGGAGGTAATCGTAAATTTCCGTCAGAGTGCCAACGGTCGAACGGGTATTTCGGGTGCTTACCTTTTGTTCAATGGCAATCGCCGGGCAAATGCCCTTGATGTAATCGACATCCGGCTTTTTCATGCGCCCTAAAAACTGCCGGGCATAGGAGGACAAACTTTCCACATAGCGGCGTTGCCCCTCGGCGAACAGCGTGTCCATCGTGAGGGAAGATTTGCCGGAGCCGGAAACACCGGTCACGACAACAAGCTGATTCTTGGGAATTGTCAGGTCAATGTTTTTCAGGTTGTTAGCCCTCGCTCCCTTAATTTCAATCTCTTTCTTTAGCCTCCTGCTGCCAGGCTTTTTCAAAACAGATTCAACTCCCGTCTTCAGCATGGGTTTGTTTTAAACTTGTTAAAAAAGGGGGTAAAATTACAGCTTTTTTGGGAATGGGCGGGATGGTTTTTTTCTTTTTATCTATTCTCTGTCAGATACAGGAAATACCTGCCAAAAAAAACCACTCCTCCCACGGAGTGAGTGTCAGGGAAGCATATTTTCTTAACTTTGCCGACCAAAAAAATCATTAAAATAAGAAGGTTTGACCATTTTAGAAATGACAACGGAAACCATGCCTTACATCCACAGGGATATTAGTTGGCTTGGGTTTAACTACCGGGTTTTGCAGGAAGCAAAAGACCCCGCCGTTCCCTTGCTGGAACGGATAAATTTTTTGGCAATATATTCCAACAACCTCGATGAGTTTTTTAGCGTTCGCGTAGCCTCGAATCGCAACCTGCTGAGACTGGGGAAAAAAACGAAAAAACGGCTCGAATTCGACCCCAAAACGGTGATTAAAAATATTCTAAAAATTGTCAACACCCAGCAAAGGGAGTTCAGCCATATTTTTGAGGACCACATTATTCCCGAATTGCGCTATCACGGAATATACTTGCTAAGGAGATTGGACATGAACGACGAACAGAGGGAATTTGTAGAAAATTATTTCAACGAAAACATGCTTCCTTTTGTGCAGCCGGTTTTGCTGGTGAAAAACAAAATTTTTCCCTTTTTGAACAACGCTTCTCTTTACCTCACCATCCTTTTGAAAGATAAAGAACCGGAATCATACAAGCTGCGCTACGCGATTGTAAAGATTCCCTCTGACCATTTGCCCCGTTTTATCCTACTGCCTTCCGCCCCCAACCGCCACGACGTGATTATGCTCGACGATATTGTGCGGCACAGCATTTCGATGATGTTTCCAGGTTATGATATTACGGACACCTTTTCCATCAAATTGACCCGTGATGCCGAGTTGTATATCGATGATGAATTTTCGGGAGACTTGATTTCAAAAATTAAAAACAGCCTCAACAAACGGCATGTGGGCCCCGCTTCCCGCTTTGTCTATGATCGCGAAATGCCGGAGGAGTTGCTGGAATTTTTGATGGGAACTTTCAAATTGGAAAAATACGACGTCCTGGAAGAAGGCCGTTATCACAACAACTTCAGTTTTTTCAGCTTCCCGGATTTCGGGATGACCCAACTGAAAAACAAACCCCTTCCTCCCCTACCCTATTCTCCTCTTGCAAAGGCAGGCGATTTTTTCAAAGCCATTCGCGAAAATGACCACTTCATAAATATGCCTTACCACTCTTACGAATCGGTGATTCGCTTTTTTGAAGAAGCCGCCGCTGACCCTTTGGTAACCCACATCAAAATTGCTCAGTACCGGGTAGCACATGAATCTCGCATCATGAAAGCCCTCATGGATGCAGTGAAAAACGGAAAGCAGGTCTTTGCATTTATCGAAGTGAAAGCCCGTTTCGATGAACGGGCAAACCTCGAATGGGGTGAAAAACTCGAAAAAGCAGGGGTGCGGGTGCACTATAGTTTTCCCGGTGTGAAGGTTCATTCCAAACTTGCCTTGATTTGCCGGGAAGAGGAAAGTGTTCCAAAGCTTTATGCTTACCTGAGTACGGGGAATTTTCACGAAGGGACTGCAAAAGTTTACAGCGATTACGGGCTTTTCACCACCGATTTGCGCCTGACAAAAGAAGTGGCAAGGGTCTTCACTTATCTCGAAACGGTAAAAAAACCCAATCAAAAATTTGAACACCTTTTGGTCGGTCAATTCAATTTGCGACCCCATCTCAATCGCTGTGTCGAGCAGGAAATTCAAAATGCCAGGCAAGGGAAAACCGCCAAAATCATTTTGAAATTAAACAGTATTCAGGATGAAGAAATGATTCGAAAATTGTACGAAGCCAGCCAAGCCGGTGTGGAAATAAAAATAATCGTGCGGGGCATTTGTTCTTTGGTTCCCAAGGAAGAAGGATGGAGTGAAAATATCGAAGCCATCAGCATTGTGGACCGTTTTTTAGAACATGCCCGGGTTTTTATTTTTCACAATGATGGCGAAGAACGGATTTATCTTTCCTCCGCCGATTGGATGACCCGGAACTTAAGCTACCGCATAGAAACCGCTTTCCCGATTTACGATGAAGCCATCCGGCTGCAAATAAAAGAACTGATTGACATCCAATTACAAGACAACGTAAAAGCCAGAGTTGTAGATGCCGCCCAAACCAACGCATATTGCAAAGATGGTTCTGACTTGGCTTTTCAATCCCAGATAGAAACTTATTATTACTTCAAACGGCGGGAAGAAGGGCA
>CAZJYF010000591.1:0-2752 GCA_964549665.1 uncultured Saprospiraceae bacterium | reverse complement strand
TGGCATAGGGCTGGGCTTGCTTTCCGAAGACATAGGGAACACTTCCCTACTGCGCTTTCAGTTGAATTATGCCTTCCGCTACAGAATCCAAAATGTGAAAATCGGAGCCGGCTTTTCCACCGAGTTTTTCTCCTTTAAGGTGGACAATTCGGTTCTCCAAAATCAATTTTACGAATCCGGAGACCTGATACTCGATGAGGCCATTGGCGGCAACAAGATTTTTGATGCCGCCCTCGGTATTTGGGTAACCGTCAATGATCAAACCTTTGTGGGCTTGTCTTTCCACAACCTCATCGTAGCCAGAATCGGAGAAATTGAATCGGGCGACCCGCAGGGTTCCTTTTTCAAGTACGTCATCTTCAACCTGGGGCATGAATTTGAGGTGGAGCAGTTCAATTTTAAACTCGAACCCTCGCTCATGTTGCGCCGTATCAGGAACACACCTTTCCAGGCGGATTTTAATGTGAAAGCCTCCTTTTTGGATAAAAAACTCATTACCGGTGTGACCTATCACGTGGTGAGTGACGGAGCTATCGGTCTGTTACTTGGCACCAAAATAGAATCTCTGCGAATTTACTATTCCTACGATGTTTCCTTTGGCGATTTTCAGCAATACAACAGCGGTTCCCACGAAGTTACCGTATTATTTGATTTTGCCACCGGAAAGAAAAAAAACGAACACGAATGACCCCCTCTAAATTTAGATAAAAAATGAGGAGATGACTTCAAGTCACCTCCTCATTAACAGGAATGACCCCAACCAAGAATAGATGTCCTTTAACAATTGGTTTTTGGGATGGCCTCTTCTCAAATTTTTGAGAGGGGGCTTTTGGTTTAAAACCTTTCCTGGCGGAAAAGAAGCGAAGACTCCTTTCCCCTTCGGGGCGGGTTTAATTTTTCTCCGTAACTTTACTGGACTTGGATGTTTTAAGGTGAAACGTGAATTAAAAAATGTAAGAGTTTGCCAGTTGGTAAATAATTGAGATTCAATTTTTTAAGCGGACTTTACTTTTACATTTTAAATTTATTATTTTAAATTTTACATTAAGAATGGGGTGATATCGAATCTTGGGGAGGAAAAAGCAAAATGCCAAAATTTTCACCTTTTGTCTACTATAAAGCTTCAAATTTATGAAACAAATTCTACCCTTTCTCCTCGTATTCTCTCCAATGTTTGCCTTCAGTCAAGCAATCGAAGCCACCCTTCTCGGCCATTGGGGTGATGATTCACTGACCCCTACCTCTTGGTTGGATAGCCGATACAACGATGTGTGGGGCGCTGAAATAAATGGCAAGGAATACGGCATCGTCGGTTCGACGGCGGGCTTTCATTTTATCCGATTGACAGCCCCTGATAGCTTGGTGGAGGTCGCTTTTGTTCCGGGCGTCTTTCAGGGAAGCAATTTGGTGCACCGGGACTTAAAAACCTATCAACATTATCTCTACGGGGTGGCGGATGAAGGTAGCGCGAGTACCCTGCAAATCATCGATATGAGTGGTTTGCCGAATCAGGTGGAGGAGGTTTATAGTTCGAATGAATTCGTGACCCGGGCGCACAATATTTTCATAGATGAAGCCAACGCGGTGCTATATGCCGTGGGTGTCCATACCACCAATATCGTGTTATTGTCTTTGGCGAATCCCGAAGCGCCGGAATTTCTGGCTTCGTATTCCAATGGCACCACGCCTTCCATTCCCTACGTGCATGACTGCTACGTGCGGGATAACATCGGCTACCTCAACTGTGGCGGAAACGGATTCTACGTCGTGGATTTCGTTACTCCCGTCGGCGCGGTAATTTTGGGCACAATGACCGATTATCCGCAGCAGGGCTACAACCATTCCGGTTGGTTGAGTGACGACGGGCAATCCTATTTCCTCTGCGATGAAACCCACGGCATGGACATCAAAGTGGTGGTTGTCAGCGATTTCACCGACATGAATGTGGTGGCAACGATGAATGCGGAATCTACGCCCAACCAAATCCCGCACAACGTGATGGTGCAGGGCGACCTGCTGTTTGCTTCCTACTACTACGACGGCTTGCAGGTGTTCGATATTTCCGAACCCACTGTTCCCCGTAGGATAGCTTATTACGACACTTTTGAGCCGCCCAATGACAACTTTTTTCAAGGGGCTTGGGGGGTGTTTGTCCTACCCTCCGGCAGGTCTTTATTGTCGGATATGAACAACGGACTTTTCATCTTCGATGTCATTGAAGTGACTCCGAATTTTTCAATTGTTCCCAGTGCCACTCAGCTTGTTGCGTGTTTGGCGGGAAGCACCGTTTTCACCCTCAGCATCGGTGCTGATTTTGACCCTTCAGGGGTTACGCTTTCGGTTGAAGGAGTGCCTGCGGGCGGTATGGTCGAATTCAGTGAAAACCCTACTTCGCCGGGAACAGAAGTGGAAGTGACCCTTTCCAACCTAACGGATGGCGCTCCTTTCACGTTGACCTTTCTGGCAACGGATGGGGTTAATCAGGGAGAAGTCAGCATAAATTTTGCCGTTTCTGAACCTCCGGTGGCAGTAAACCTGGCGAAGCCTTCCGATGGTGAAACCGATGTCAATCTGCAACCGCTGTTCATCTTTATCGGGGGTGCCGGCGCGGATGAAAGAATTCTTGAAATCTCCACCGATAGTTTGGATTTTGAAGCGAATATTTTCTTTACCCAAACCCTCTCAAGCACTACATCCTTCCACCTGACAAACGACCTGGAACCGGGAACAACTTTTTTCTGGCGCATTCTGG
>CAZJYF010000590.1:0-2754 GCA_964549665.1 uncultured Saprospiraceae bacterium | reverse complement strand
ATTTTAACATCCTTAATAATAATGACGAATAATTTAAAAAATGAATTATGAAAACTTATTCTCAGACCAAAACTCATTTACCCTAAAACATCAAAATAGGAATTACCCGAAAAACGGTGTTTAGACCTTTTAAGTACTGCTGAGACAACTAGCTATTTGCTGGCCAGTCCTAAAATAAAAAAACCCGAGGGAGTACCTCGGGCTGAAAAAACGAATCTTACAATTCTTTAACCAAAACTTACACATCTCTCTAATTAGCAATATGTGTGCCAATAAATTAAATAAAATCTTAATTTATGAATAATTTATCTATGTAAGTGGGGGTAATACCTTTGGAGAACGCCATTTTAAAAAGCTTGGATACAGCAGCTTTTCCTTTGATTCCCAAGTCTTTAGTATAACTATTTACATATAATTTAATATGTTTATATAGCACTTCGGCTTCCATTTCCTGTGCGTATTTTTGTACAAATTTTTTTGAATGAGCCGGATTGTCCATGGCAAAGGATACGCTTCTTTTCATGATTCGATTCACTTTTTGCAGAATTTCTTTCGGAAAACTATTTTTTATGGCTATTCCTCCCAACGGAATCGGGAGGCCGGTTGTGGATTCCCAAAATTCGCCCAAATCAATAATTTTAACTAAACCTTTTTGTCCGTAGGTGAACCGGTTTTCGTGAATAATCAACCCGGCATCTGCCCCATTTTCCAAAATGGAATCTTCAATTTCCGAAAAAAGCATTTCGCACCTGTTGGTCGCATTGGGGAAAGCGAGACTTAGCAAGAAATTGGCAGTGGTAAGTTTTCCCGGAATGGCGATTTTGGCGGAGTTGATTTCTCGTTCGGAAAGCATCCGCTTTCCGATAAGCAGCGGGCCGCAATTGGTTCCCAACGCACTTCCCGCATCTAGCAACAAGTAATCTTCGAGTAAATAAGCGAAGGCGTGATAGCTCAATTTCGTGATGTCCAATTCTTTGGCGAAGGCTTTTTTATTCAATTCTTCCACATCCGCCATCAAAACATCGAAGGCAAGTCCTTCCGTATCAATTTTTCCATGCACCATGGCATCAAAAATAAAGGTGTCGTTTGGGCAGGGGGAGAATCCAAGTGATAATTTCATATTTTTGCGGCGACTTTTGTGTTGTTGTGTTCGCGTGTTCAGATTCCCACAAACACACCATCACACAATTATACCATCAAACTGTAACACCATCAGAGGAAAACATGACCACAACTTTTCAAATTCTCCACGAAGATAATCATCTCATCGCAGTACGCAAACCTGCCGGTTGGCTTGTTCAAGGAGATGTAACAGGGGACAAACCCTTGAGCGAGTTTGTCAAAGACTATATCAAAGACCGCTACAAAAAGCCGGGGGCGGTATTTTTGGGCGTGATTCACCGCCTGGACCGTCCGGTAAGTGGGGTCGTAATCTTTGCCCGGACCAGCAAGGCCCTTGAGCGAATGAACCGCCTTTTTGCCGACCGAAAAATTGAAAAGACTTATTGGGCAATTACCGGCAAACGCCCCAACCCAATAACGGGACATTTAACTCATTTTATTTTAAAGGACCGGGAACGCAATTTGGCGAAAGCCTACGACCGCATCGGAAACCGGACCAAAGAAGCCAAAAAAGCCGATTTGGATTATAATTTGATAGGAGAAATTGGTGAGCATCATCTGCTGGAAATCAAACCGCTGACCGGGAGACCGCATCAAATCCGGGTGCAATTAGCCAAAGTTGGCTGCCCCATTCGAGGCGATGTGAAATATGGTTTCCCCCATGCCAATCAAGATGCCTGTATTCACCTTCATTGCCGCAGTTTGTCGTTCCTTCATCCGGTCAAAAAAGAGCCAATCACCATAATTGCGGACCCGCCTGGTGAACAGATTTGGAGATTGTTCTCACATCTGTTTTAGTCACTTTGGAATAAGGTTTACTAAACTTTCAAAGTTTAGTAAACCTTTGAATCTTTGATTTTCAACATCTTACGATGAAAATATTTTATTTCGAAACGAGTTTGTGACAAAAAAAATACTTTATGAGAAACATAGCTATAATTGGTGCAGGAACGATGGGCAATGGAATCGCTCACGTTTTTGCCATGAAAGGCTTTCGGGTTCGGCTCGTTGATATTTCGTCGGATGCACTCGAAAAGGCGCTTGCTACTATCGGTAAGAACCTCGACAGGATGCTAAAAAAGGGGCGAATTACGGAAGAAGAAAAGGCAGCTACTTTGTCCAATATTTCCACTTTTACTGAGATGGAGATTGCTATGGAAAATGTGGATTTGGCAGTGGAAGCGGCTACGGAAAATGTGGATTTAAAGTTGAAAATTTTTCGAAAAATGGATGAATTGGCCCCCTCGGAAGCAATTTTGGCGACCAACACTTCTTCCATTTCCATAACCAAGATTGCCGCTTGTACACAACGCCCGGAAAAGGTCATCGGGATGCACTTTATGAATCCGGTTCCCATCATGAAATTAGTGGAAGTGATTCGCGGCTATGCCACTACCGATGAGGTTACCTCGGCGGTGATGGAAATTTCTCGCAAATTGGGGAAGGTGCCGGTGGAGGTGAATGATTACCCCGGCTTCGTCGCGAACCGGGTTTTGATGCCGATGATAAATGAGGCTATCAATGCGTTGTTCGAAGGGGTGGCAGGTGTGTCTGAGATTGATACGGTGATGAAATTGGGCATGGCACACCCGATGGGGCCCCTTCAATTGGCTGATTTTATTGGCTTAGACG
>CAZJYF010000589.1:0-2757 GCA_964549665.1 uncultured Saprospiraceae bacterium | reverse complement strand
CAGGAGCTGACAAGCCACATCCCGGCGCGGCATGGGACTTAAAGGAAGATCGCATCGGAAACATCTGGATTCGTTGTCAGGGTTACAGTGTGTATGATGTCAGGCGGGATACATTTTTTAATTTCCCTTTTTTCTTTTCCGGTAAAAAAACCGTTGAGCACGTCGAAACTTTGGGAATTGACGGTGGGGGAAATGTTTGGATAGCCTCGCATAAAAAGTCTATTGGAATTACAGATGCGGATCACCCTGAAAAAGGCATCGTGGAATATTTTGATGAAAGCAAAGGTCTTAATACTCTAAAGCCCGTCAGGTTCTTGCTGGACTATAAAAAAAATGTGTGGATCACCTCCACCGCTTTGGAAAAAGTAAGTTCGGAAAGGGCTACTTCCAACTATTATAAACCCTACTATTTAGGGAACGAATATTTATCATCCATCAGCCAATTATTGGATGGAAGAATTGTGGTGGGATTTCGGAGGGGCATCGGCATTTTTCATCCCGATAGCCTTCAAATCAACCATAATTCCCTTAAACCTTATGTCCGATCTTTCAACGTTTTTGACAAAGAGTTAAAAACCGAATTGCCGCTTTCCCAAACAAGGGATGTTTACCTCAGCCCCAACCAAAATTTCTTTTCTTTGGAAATATCTGCTATCAATCCGTCCTATTTCGGCGGGCTTGGTTTTTTGTATCAACTGGAAGGGGTAGATCCCGATTGGGTGGATCCCGGTAGTCGCCATTTCATTGCCTATACGGATGTGAGAAGTGGTACCTATAATTTTAAATTGAAGGTCGTGAACAGCGAGGGTATTTGGAACGAAACCCCTTACGAACTGCGCATCCATATCGCTGCTCCCTGGCACAAAACCTGGTGGGCTTATTCTATTGCGACACTTTTGCTTTTTGGAATTGCTATTTCACTGTACCGCTTTCAGCTTTCCCGAAAACTAACACAACAGGAAACCCGTCGATTGAAAGAGTTGGATGCTTTTAAAACGAGGTTTTATGCCAATATCACCCACGAATTCAGAACACCGCTGACGGTGATTCACGGCATGGCGGATGAATTGGAAAATCATCCCGAAAAACAACCACAAAAGAAATTGAGCCTCATAAAAAAGAATAGTCGAAGCCTGTTGGGTCTGGTCAATCAAATGCTCGATCTTTCGAAGTTGCAAGCAGGAAAAGTAACTTCAAATTTAAAGCAGGGAGACATTCTTATTTTTGTACAGTACCTCGTGGAAGCTCACGAGTCTTATGCCAAATCTCACAACCTCGGTTTGCAATTTTATTCAGAGGAAAAACAATTGGTAATGGATTTTGATTCTAAAATGCTGGAGCGTGTGTTGACCAACCTTCTCTCCAATGCCATTAAATTTACTCAGGAGTATGGAAAGATTCTCGTGGTTGCTAGAAAAATCAATTTGGAAGAAAAACCCTTTTTACAGCTACTGGTGAAGGACAATGGCGTAGGTATTTCAAAGGAGCAATTGCCCTATATTTTCGACCGTTTCCACCAGGCAAACCCAGCCAGAGAAAATCAAGGCACAGGCATAGGACTTGCCCTTGTGAAAGAATTGGTGGATGTTATGAACGGTACAATTAAGGTGGAAAGCGAACAAGGTAAGGGGACAACCTTCTTCCTGGCCTTGCCAATACTACATAAGGCTCCTTTAGCCTCCACCAAAATCTCTCCCGCATTGGAGATTCAGCCAGAGCTTACCGATCAACAAGAATTGGATACGGAGTGGGCCATAATGGACAGTGATTCCCCCATCCTTTTGATTATTGAAGACAACATGGACGTCACTTACTACCTCAAGACCTGCCTCGAAGATCAATATCAAATCCTGAGTTGTCGGAATGGAAAAGATGGCATTGAAAAAGCGCTGGAAATTTTACCGGATATTATCATCAGCGATGTGATGATGCCAGAGAAGGATGGATTTCAAGTGGTCGCCACGCTCAAAGAAGATGAACGCACCAGCCATATTCCCATCATCCTTTTGACAGCCAAAGCTACTTCCGAGGATAAGCTCACCGGTCTTTCCCAAGGTGCCGACGCTTATTTGATTAAACCATTTGAAAAAGCGGAGTTGATGATCCGGCTTGATAAATTGATGGAGATCCGAAAAACACTCCAACAGAAATATAGTGGCACCTTGATAAGCAATAAAACGAAAAGGGCGGCTCCGGAAAACAAAGAAGAAAGTTTTATAAAAAAAATCGAAAAGGCAATCCTGGAGAATCTGGAAGAAGAAGATTTCTCCGTCCACGAACTCGCCCGTGCGCTAATCCTCAGCCGTTCGCAGGTACACCGGAAAATAAAAGCCCTGACAGGTATGTCCACCGCCATTTATATCCGCTGGGTTCGGCTGCAAAAAGCGAAAGATTTACTTGTCTCAGAAGACCTCACCATATCAGAAGCAGCCTACAAAGTAGGTTTTAAATCCCCCGTTTATTTTTCCCAGGTTTTTAAAGAAACCTTTGGTGAAAGCCCCAGTGCTTGGGTCGCTCATGCAACACCTAAGTAATTCACTACCCGTTAATTGTGCGTTTTGTTTCCCACCTATGCAACAATAACTTAAATCCGTTTTTTTGCACTTTCAACATTATAGAAAGGCTTTGGTGAAATAGCTAAAGCCTGAATTCAAATGTTGTCATAGTTTTGACTATTCATTTAAAACATGGTCGCTCTATAGGCTCAGGATTACCAGCAGCATTAAGGAACGGTGATAAAATAAACGATGGGTACTC
>CAZJYF010000588.1:0-2764 GCA_964549665.1 uncultured Saprospiraceae bacterium | reverse complement strand
GAGCCAAATTTTTATAAGGAAAAAAATCTAAAGTTTGTTGGGAAAACTTGCCACTGAACCCAAAATGTCAGGTAATTCATTTCATTCTTTACATAAATGCAACGCAGCAAAAAAATTTGATTTTGGTGAATTGCAAATTAAGGGAAGTCCATGTGAGCAGATGACTTCATTTTAAGTCAACTGCTCACCCTTAATTTTTAGGAAAATAGCAGAATTCAAAAGGTACAAAAAAAAACATTGGAAACAATTTTTAAAAACAGACTCAATCCCGTTAAAATTACAGCAATGAAGGCGCTGAATTTTTTCATACTATCGGTCATTGCTGTTTTTATTTTCACCTCCTGCAAAGGTCGTGTCTCCCCAAACGAACTCACCTATTGGTCGTCCAACAACCCTGAAGAAGCTGAGTTCGCCCAAAAAGCCATCGTCCGTTGGAATGCAACACATCCCGGTCAACTCATTCATTCCCAGCCGATTCCGGAAGGGCAGTCGAGCGAAGAAACCATCCTTGCAGCGGTAGTGGGCAAAACAACCCCCGACATTTATGCCAACATTTGGCAGGGCGCCGTCGAGGATTATGCGCGGGCAGGCGTCCTCGTTCCCTTTGATACTTTGGATGGCTTCACAGAATTCATTTCCGAACGATGCGACAGCAGCGTTATCCGGGAGATTACGTCTTCCGACGGGCATATTTATCAAATCCCCTGGAAAATAAACCCCATCATGATGATGTACAATCCCCGGATTTTTAAAGCCGCGGGAATTGACAGCATTCCTTCCACTTATTCCGGGTTCATCGATGCTGCCAAAAAAATAAAGGCGGACCGAAACGGCGACGGCTATGTGGATAGATGGATTGGAAGCACCGAAGTATCGGTCATTTGGTGGCAGCGATTGTTCAACTTTTTGCCCTTGTAT
Organism: uncultured Saprospiraceae bacterium; assembly: GCA_964549665.1. Taxonomy (GTDB): domain Bacteria; phylum Bacteroidota; class Bacteroidia; order Chitinophagales; family Saprospiraceae; genus CAZJYF01. The sequence continues at coordinate 1,846 of CAZJYF010000588.1, read as the reverse complement.
TTGGCTGCTTCCGGTGGGCAACCGCTAATAAAAGACGGGAAAGCTGCTTTTGACAATCAATACGCCGTCGATGTATTTGCTTTTTTGCAGGAATTGTACCGCAATAATTATTTTCCCAATGAGCAAATGAAGGGACAAAGCGACCCTTTTCTTGGCGAGAGAATTGCGCTGAAATTTACGGGACCTTGGGCAATCGCTCAGGTGAATATTTTCAAGCCGGAAGGTTTTGATTACGATTTCCACCCGATGCCCGTGCCCTCTTACAGAAAAGGACCCGCCTATACCTACTGCGACCCGAAAAACATCGTGATTTTCAATACTTGCCAAAACCCGGAAGAGGCTTGGCAATTTATTAAAACACTCATCAGCGAGCAGGGTGATTATGAATTTTTGAAGTTGTCCGGGCAATTGCCGCGAAGGAAGGATTTGTTGACCAACGGCCGTTTCAAGGCGTTTTTTAAAACCCATCCGAAATTGAAACCCTTTGCCGAACAGGCGAAATATGTGCGAGGCATGGATAACAGCACAAACCTGAAAGAAGTACTCGACCTCATTTCGCAGGAATATGAAGCGAGTGTCGTCTATGGAAAAAAATCGCCGGAACAAGCGGTCAAAGATGCTGCCCACGCGGTAAATTTGTTGTTTTTAAAATGATGCAATGAAACCCTATTGTCAGCCTGACTTAGAGTCACACCGACAATTACTCGACCACGAACAATTTTTCAAAGAACGATTTTTATTAGTAAAAATGAAGCTGAATAATAAACTGACATCTTACTTCCTAGTTTCGCCTTACGTCCTGCACTTCCTCTTGTTCATTGCCTTTCCGGTGGCATTTTCAGTGGTGTTGACCTTTCACCAATGGAACATCATTAGCCCAATGAAGTATGTGGGGCTGGCTAATTACGAAAAACTAATTCAAGACCGATATTTTCTGAAATCCATCAGCAATACCCTTGTGTTTCTTTCTATCCACATCCCCCTTCAAATCATCATCGCACTGGCATTGGCAGTAGCCCTCAACATGAAATTACAGTTTCGGGCCTTTTTCAGGGGCGCCTTTTTTCTCCCTGTGGTTGTGTCGGGGGTGGTAGTCACCGTGCTGTGGCAGCAACTTTATGCATTCGATTCGGGCACCTTGAATAGACTCCTCACCTGGATGGGTGTGCCCCGAATTGGCTGGCTGACAAACCCCGCATGGGCAATGCCTTCCATCGCCATCATGGCGACCTGGAAAAATATCGGGCTGTATGTCATCCTTTTTTTGGTGGGGCTTCAATCCGTTCCTCAATCCTATTACGAAGCGGCAGACCTGGAGGGAGCAAACAATTGGCAGAAATTCCGATACATTACGCTACCCGCCATCAATCCTACTTTATTTATGGTGGTGGTGCTATCAACTATCGGCGGTTTTTCGCTTTTTATCGAGCCGTATATTATGACGGGGGGCGGGCCACTCAACAGCACGCTTTCTGCCGTACTCTACATTTACAAGCAAGGATTTTTCTACTACCACATGGGATATGCCACTACTTTGGGGTTGGTTTTTGCTTTGCTGATTTTGCTGGTAGTTGTTATTCAGCGACGGTTTATTGAGAATGATTGAATGGGGGAATGCGATAACCGGGATGTTCGTAAATTAATATCTGTTATTTGTTTTAGTTTGATTATCAATGTTTTTGGAGTATTGAATCATCGAGAATCCTTTTTTTGAACAGCTCTATTGAAGCATTGAAGCATTATAAATTTAAAACGAGGTACGCGGGCTTGTTTTCAATTTGATTAAAAAAAATGAAAAAAGTATTTTTCTACACCTTCCTGGTCATTGGAGCTTTTGCCTTTATCT
>CAZJYF010000587.1:0-2770 GCA_964549665.1 uncultured Saprospiraceae bacterium | reverse complement strand
GACAGGGAAGCGATAAAAGACAGGCTTTACATAAACGATGGGGTAGGGAGGTTCGCCAAATCGACGGATTTGCTGCCAAAGGATTTCTTTGCCAACGGTTCCTGCGTGGCACCCGCCGATTTCGATGGAGACGGCGACATTGATTTGTTCGTCGGCAGCAGATCGGTCGCGGGCAAATACGGTTTGAACCCGCGGTCTTACCTTTTGGAAAATGACGGGCACGGAAGATTTAGCGATGTCACCGAAAATAAGGCACCACAGTTGGCAAATACAGGCATGGTTTCCGATGCGGTTTGGGCTGACATCGATAATGACGGAAAGGAAGACCTTATTGTCGTCGGAGAATGGATGCCGGTGACGGTTTTTAAAAATTCAGGTGGAATATTGGAAGACATTACTTCTCGGGTTGGTTTGAATAAATCAAATGGTTGGTGGAATTCCATTCTTGCTGCCGATATGGATGGCGACGGAGACACGGATTTTTTAGCCGGAAACCTCGGCACCAACGCGAAAATTAAAGCCTCTCCGACAGAACCGGCGACCCTTTACGTCAAGGATTTTGACAACAACGGCCGCCTTGACCCCATTCTTTGTTTTTACAAACACGGCATCAGCACCCCTTTCGCCACCCGCGATGAACTGGTAAAACAGCTTCCTTTTCTCCGGAAAATATTTCCAACCTATGCCGATTATGCTAAGGTCTCCACCGTCGAAGATATTTTTAGCAAAACCCAATTGAACGGCGCTTTGGTCCAACATGCTTTTGAATTCCATACCTCCTACATCGAAAACCTCGGCGATGGGACCTTTCGTCTTCACGCCCTTCCTGTTGAGGTCCAATTCTCACCAACCTTTTCCATGCAGGCAGAAGATTTTGATGGCGACAGAAAATTGGATGTTTTGCTTGGCGGAAATTTCAATGGCGCAAAAATCAATTTTGGTCTTTACGATGCCAGTTATGGCCTGTTTTTAAAAGGAGATGGCAAAGGAGGATTTGAGTCGCGATTCAAAGGGAGCGGTTTTCTGGTCAAGGGAGAAGTCAGAGATATTCAAAAACTTCAACTAGCGGATGGCCGGAAGATTATTTTGGTAGCCCGGAATAATGATAGTTTGAAAGTTTTCGAGTGGAAAAATTAGGCAAAACCCATTTGAAGAAAAATATCCCTTTTTATTGAGAAAAAGTCGCATTCTTAAAAAAGTAAGTGGAAATGAATTTGAAATCAGGACTTTATTTTTGTTGCCAATTGTCAATTATTGCAACAGGCGCATGGTCGCAAACGGCATCGGTCACTTTCACCGATGTCACCAAACAGGCAGGCATCGATTTCCAATACACCTTTGGAGATACGACCTATGAAAACATTCTGGAAAGTAGTGGTTCCGGTGTCACCGTTTTCGATTACGACGGCGACCAAGACCTGGACTTGTACCTGTTGAATGGCACTTATTTGGAGGGCATCAGCGACCCTGAGGGGCGGGTTTTCAAAGACACTCCCAACCAACTTTATCGCAATAATGGCGATGGAACCTTTACCGAGGTGGCCAAAAATGCCGGACTCGATGACCGGCATTGGAGCATGGCTGCCGGCGCGGCGGACTACGACGGTGACGGCGACGTTGACCTTTTCCTCTTAAACTACGGACCAAATGTTTTTTACCGAAATAAGGGAGAAGGCACCTTCGAAGATGTGACAGACGCCTTGGGGCTTCGGGGACCAAAAAACTTGAATGGTTTTACAAAATGGAGCGTTGGGGTCGCCTTTTGGGATTATAATGAGGATGGGGCAACAGACTTAATGGTGGGCAATTTCCTGGCCTTCGACCCTTCCTACGTCTCCCCAGCAAACCCGGATATGATGCCACATCCGTCGGAATACAGGGGGCAGGCCTCGCTGCTCTACAGGCAGAACCCCGACGGCAGTTTCACGGAGGTGACCAAGGAGGCGGGCTTCTTCTATCCGGACTCCAAATGTATGGGCTTGACGGTCTTCGACTTTGACAATGATGGCGACCTGGACATTTTCCAAGGCAATGATCACCAACTTAACTTTCTCTTTCGAAACGATGGGGAAGGCAAATTCATCGAAATCGGACTGGCCAGCGGGCTTGCCGCAAATGATCACGGAAAACCGACCGGTTCCATGCACGGAACTATTGGCGATATCGATGGTGATGGCCGAATCGACATGCTGGTCACCGACCTGAAACACGGCGCCCTTTTTCACAACCTTGGGAATGGTTTATTCGAAGACATCACCGAAAAAAGCGGCGTCGCGCAGGCATTTGCGGGGAAAGGGGAATGGGCAGCCGCTCTGTTCGATTTCGACAACGACGGCGACCTCGATATTTTTTCGGCCAACGGGACAGCAGAAGCGCTGGTGCTGCAATATCCCCTCTTGCTGGAAAACGACGGAAAGGCTCATTTTCGTGATGTTGGCTTTTCCAGAGGGGACTATTTCAACAAAAAACACTCCGGACGGGGCGCTGCCGTTTGGGATTATGACAACGACGGTGACCTCGATATTATCGTATCACATCTAGACGGTCAAGGAATTGCTGCCCTCCTCAGAAATGAGGGTGGCGACCAAAATCACTGGTTGGGATTGACGCTAATCGGCAGCAATGGGCTCGCCTCCGCAATTGGAGCAATGGTTGAGGTTCAGACAGGCGACAGCAAACAAGTCTTTGTAAATCAATGGGCCACGAGCTACCTTTCCAACAACGACCCTCGCATACACATTGGGCTTGGCAATGAGAAACAAATAGACCG
>CAZJYF010000586.1:0-2771 GCA_964549665.1 uncultured Saprospiraceae bacterium | reverse complement strand
ATGTTAAAATGCTCAAATTGAGCTTTTCGTTCCAGCCAATAAGCGATTTCGCCACCCCCACCGATGTAGGCCAAATTTGGCAAGACCAACTCCTGATAAAGAGGGCGCATCACGACATTCGGGCTAAATCGTTCCGGATGGCTTTCGATTTCCCGGATGATTTCTTCTTTTGAAAATTGATAATCCGAATGAAGCACTTTAAAAGTTCCGTTTTCCAACACGATTCGTTCCCTCAAATGCTCGCGCAGATAGAAAAAATTGATTTCCCGTGGCGGCGCTTGTCCTGGAAACCCAACCGCCTCCAATTCGCCGATGGTTTTTGCGACAATCGGTGCACTCGATTGTTGCAGAATTTCTTCCTTGATAATCGGAACAAATAATTGTTTCAGTTTTTTATGGCTCATATTCAAAATGACCAAGCCCTCCTCTTTGAATAATTCATACACCATTGCCACCGTTGCTTCCGAATAAAAAGTATTTTTCAAATGTGTTTTTTCGAGTAGCGAAAACAGCTTTTGTGCTGGCTCAGAAGTGCCTAATATTTGCTTTAATTCAGCTAAAACCGGTTGCAGAGAAGCCGTCTTCATTTGACCGACGGAACCGGATTCGCCGCTTTCCCAAGTCAGGGTTTTATTGAAGAGGTGAAGGTGGTTTACTTCCTCAAAATCGTGGTCTTCCCCCCCGGTAATAAAAACGGGAACAAACTGAAAATCAGGAAAATGGGCGCTCAATTCCTTGGCCAAATTCAGGGTGGAAATGATTTTAAAAATATAATAAAGGGGACCTGTAAAAAGGCTTGGCTGATGTGCGGTAACAACGGTAAATGTGTTTTCTCCAGTTAATTTTTCAATGTTTTCACCCACCGGATTATCCAAATCGAGCTGGGCATATTGCTCCCTCAAAACCTCCACCAATAACCCGCGATTCGTCCTTTCTTTACTCTTGTCGGCTATCACTTGCCGAAAGGATTTGAGGGCAACGGGGTATTTGTAAAAGGGGCGAAGGTCCTCATTTTCATTGACGTAGGCAATGTCTCTCTTTGAAAGTTGGGGGATTTTATCGAACGGAATTTTCAGAATTTTCATGTTGGGTGACCTCGGTTTGGTGTTTCAAAATTTACATCGATGCTATTGAAAACATCACTAGCCGGAAGAAAGATTTTTTATCTATATTTGGCTGCCACAAATGTAGGTTTTTTAATTAATCGGAGATTGCGTTGATTGAATTATTAACTATCAACAAAATCTTAAACAAACGCAAAAATGAAGAAATACATCCTCGCGCTTGACCAGGGAACTACCAGTTCACGAGCCATTCTTTTTGACAAAAAAGGAAGCATCGTCGCTGTGGAACAGCAGGAGTTTAGCCAAATCTATCCCAAACCGGGTTGGGTCGAACACAATGCCCTCGAAATCTGGGAAACCCAGTTGAAGGTGGCTCAGGCAGTTTTGAAAAACAACCAAATTTCTGCTGATGAAGTGGCCGCCATCGGCATCACCAACCAACGGGAAACGACCCTGATTTGGGACAAAATAACGGGAGAACCCATTCACCACGCCATCGTTTGGCAGGACCGGCGAACGGCTGAAATTTGCGACAGCCTAAAATCCGCCGGACACGAAGCCTACATCCGCGAAAATACCGGCTTGGTGGTAGACGCTTATTTTTCAGGCACGAAGGTCAAGTGGCTACTCGATTCCGTCAGCGGGGCAAGGGAAAAAGCTGCAAAGGGCGAGTTGCTTTTTGGAACGATGGATACCTGGCTGATTTGGAAATTGACCGGCGGAAAGGTTCACGTCACCGATTATTCCAATGCCTCGCGCACCCTGCTTTACAATATTCGCCAACTGAAATGGGATGAACATTTGCTGGAAATATTAGATGTTCCCGCTCAAATCCTGCCGGAAGTAAAGCCGTCCAGTGAAATTTACGGCAAGGTCACCGCGAATTTGTTCGGCAGCGAAATCCCCATCGCAGGAATTGCAGGAGACCAACAAGCCGCTCTTTTCGGGCAAGCCTGCCATTCGGTGGGGATGGCAAAGAACACCTACGGGACCGGCTGCTTCATGTTGATGAACACAGGCAAGCAACCCGTAGTCTCAAAATCCGGCTTGCTTACAACCATCGCCTGGGGCCTCGATGGCGAAGTGACCTACGCGTTGGAAGGAAGCGTCTTCATCGCCGGGGCTGCCATTCAATGGCTTCGGGATGGCCTGAATATTTTGGACGAAGCGCCTGATTCTGAGTACTTTGCAGATAAAGTTTCGACCACTGACGGCGTTTATGTCGTGCCTGCCTTTGCCGGTTTGGGCGCTCCCTATTGGGACATGTACGCCCGGGGCGCCATTTTTGGTTTGACCCGGGGAACGACCAAAGCCCATCTCATCCGGGCGACTCTGGAATCGCTTGCCTATCAAACCAAAGACGTCCTTTCGGCGATGGAAAAAGATTCCGGCGTCCCCCTGGCCGCTTTGCGCGTAGATGGGGGTGCTTGTGCCAACAACCTGCTGATGCAATTCCAATCCGATATTTTGGGAGTGAATGTAGAACGACCGAAAGTTATCGAAACCACAGCATTGGGGGCGGCCTATTTGGCGGGGCTGGCTGTGAATTTTTGGAAGAAAGAAGAAATTGGAAAAGGTTGGCAAATTGACCGCGTTTTTTCAGCGGAAATGAGCGGGCAGAAAAGACAAAAACTCTACCGGGGTTGGCAGAAAGCAGTGAAACGAACCATGGGCTGGGAGAAAGATTAGTTGTCTCTCCGAGGATCG
>CAZJYF010000585.1:0-2777 GCA_964549665.1 uncultured Saprospiraceae bacterium | reverse complement strand
ATTGCGCTGTGGTTTCAAAAACTTCGGCGAACAAGCCCTTCTCCTTTGCCCAAACGGGGGTCTGCCATTCGGTGGCATTTACGGCAAGTTGGCTCATGGCTGAAAGCCCGATTTTGCGCTCCACGGCCGGCCCGATGATGAAAGGGCCGATGCCGATGGCTAATTCACTCAATTTTACAGAAGCAAATTTAGTTGCCATGCAATAATCAGTGGCAGCAGCTATGCCTACGCCGCCGCCCACCGCCTTGCCTTGCACCCGCCCGATGATGAGTTTCGGACAATCGCGCATCGCAAGGATAACCTTCGCAAAGCCGAGGAAAAACTTTTTCGCGCTTTCAAAACTTTTGATGGAAATCAATTCGTCAAAACTAGCCCCCGCACAAAAGGTTCGCTCGCCAGCACTTTGTAAAATAATGATTTTAATCGATTGGTTTTCACCTGCTATTGTGATGGCACCGGCCAACTGAGCCAACAACTTTCCCGGCAATGAATTATGCGCAGGATGGTAGAATTCAATGGTGGCAATACCCTTGTCAATCGAAGTGGAAACCGAGCCCAATTTTGTTTTATCCATTCCAGTTGGTTTTGAATTTGATTGGAAAAAATACCAAGAGGGAAGGTAGAAAATATTATTTTTTCAGAACCTATAAATTTTCACTTGCCAGTGTTAAGAAATGCTTTTCTACTGCCAGCTTGCACTGCTTGCCTAAAAGATTTTCTTACTTTTGCCCCCTATTTTTATAGTTCCAATGGGTTCATTAAAATTAATTCAACGTGAATTCAAATTTCAAATGAAACCTCTTTGGTCTACGGCAATACTTCTTAGTTTTTCTATCCCTTATTTTTCCGAAAATTCGGGTATTGAGAAGGTAGAAATTCCCTTTTTCACCATACGAAAAGAGGGCATCCATTCTGGAATTGGTTTTAAGGCTGTAAGGACGCCAAAACTTGAAAGTACCTATTGAAGAACTGAAGCCAAATTTAAAAAGCCAAAGTGTGGTTACGTTTTTAATCAAATAATTTTTTTAGCGATGGAAACGAGCGAACTACTCAAAAAAGTTCGAAAAATAGAAATCAAAACGAAAGGCTTGAGTAAGCACATTTTCTCTGGCGAGTACCACAGCGCCTTCAAGGGACGCGGGATGTCGTTCAGCGAAGTGCGGAATTATCAATTTGGAGATGATGTGCGAAACATCGATTGGAATGTGACGGCGAGGACGGGAGAACCACACATCAAAATATTCGAAGAGGAGCGCGAATTGACGGTGATGCTGCTGATTGATGTCAGTCAGTCTTCTTATTTCGGAACCGTGAGCGACTTAAAAAAGAACATCATCACCGAAATTTGTGCCGTGCTATCTTTCTCGGCCATTCAGAACAATGACAAAGTAGGAGTGGTATTTTTTTCTGATAAAATTGAAAAATTTATTCCCCCGAAAAAAGGGAAACAGCATATTTTGCGCATCATCCGGGAGTTGCTGAATTTTGAACCGGAAAAAGCAGGAACAGATGTCGGAGGGGCTTTGCGCTATTTTAATAATGTAGTGAAGAAGCGCAGCATCTGTTTCATACTTTCCGATTTTATGGCAAGGGGGTACGAAGACCCCTTGCGAATTGCCGCCCGACGACACGACATGGTGGGCGTTCATTTGTACGACCGGAGAGAAGCTAGTTTGCCGAATGTCGGCTTAATTCGAGCAGTAGATTCCGAAACGGGGCAAATGGGGTGGATAGATACTGCGGTACCGTCGGTTCGGGAAGCGTACGCCAATTGGTTTGAAAATAATTTCGATTTTTTCAAAACGACCTTCCGGAAAAGCGGAACCGATTTCGTGAGTATCCGAACGGATGAGTCCTATGTGAATGCCTTGTTGAAATTTTTTAAGAAAAGAGCAAAGTAATGTCAGCACGCAAGCTTTGGTTTGGTTTGGTTTGCCTTCTTTTTTCCCAGAGCATCGCCTTCGGCCAACTTTCTGTTTCTGCAGAGCTGGACAGTACCCACATGCTTATTGGCGACCAAATGAAGTTGCATTTAATGGTCAATCATGGAGGTGATGTGAATGTGGGAAACCCCGACTTTTCCGTTTTGGAGAAATCCAAACTCGAGTTGCTGAATGTGACCGAATGGGATACCTTGAAGTCCGGTGTGGAGACGGTGCTGCAAAAGGATGCGACCTTCACTGCCTGGGATTCGGGTTATGTTTGGATTCCCAAAATTCCGGTTCCTTACCAGCAAAATGGGCAAACGGCAGTAGCATCGACGGAGGAAGTGCCGATAAATGTTCTCACCCCCCCCCCAGATACGACCCTTGCTCCCATCAAACCGATCATTCGGGAACCGGTGAAATTTGAAGACTTTATTCCTTACCTCGCCGGGGTGCTTTTCCTGGGGCTTCTCTCTTTGGCGATTTATTATTTTTTTATTAGAAAAAAACGACAGCTTGCACCTCCGCCCCCTGAAATTAAACTTCCGGCCCATGAAATCGCGCTGGATAAACTGGAGGCACTCGGTAAAGCCAAACTCTGGCAGCAGGGAAAGATTAAGCAATTCCAGAGCGAGTTGACGTTCATCCTGCGGGAGTATTTGGAAAACCGGTTTGGCATTCAGGCATTGGAAAGTACGACGGAGGAGATTCTATCCCAAATAAAAAATGTGGAGGTGGAAACTGATTTGAAAACGCAGTTGAAAGAACTTTTGCAACTGGCAGATTTAGTAAAATTTGCGAAAGCAAAACCCGCTGTAGAGGTGCACGACCGCATGATGAAGTATGTGGAAA
>CAZJYF010000584.1:0-2781 GCA_964549665.1 uncultured Saprospiraceae bacterium | reverse complement strand
AAATTCAGGCTTAAAATTAATAAATTCCAATGGGGAATTACTGTGTTTGTCAATTCTTAGCGAGCTAAATGCTCTCACAAAATAATTGGACTTTCCTTTTAAAAAAGAGGTGCTAAAATGGACTAAAGGTGAGATGAGAGAATGCTATTGTGAGATGATGTTAGAATAGGATAATTGAGATGTTCGAAGATTAATTATCAAAATTTGTTTTATCCTGATTATCAATACTTATAGGGCAAACGTTAAATGGAAATCACATTTTCAAACCTCACAATTGTAGCATTTAATCATTGCCCCAGTATGCATTTCCCATAAAAGTTGGAGTAGATAAAAATAAGAAAACATTAATTCAAATCCCGTATACCCCAAATGCCCTTTTTCAGAAAAGGTCAAAGGACAAAATGTAAGTAGCGGATGGTCGCAAAAATCCAAAGACGGTCTTGTGTTTTTAGTTCCGACAGGAATACTGTGCCATCAAAGCAGTTTCCATCCAGGGTGAAGTTTGGTCGCTTTCGTCAGGATTGTTAATTTTGGCGCTAAGGAAGCTATTATCTTCTTCCTGTCTTTGGTAGTTTTTAGTTTGAACTTAAAACAATTGACCAAATAACAACCCCTCAAAAGTTGCGCCATGTCACTTAAAATCGCCCTCGCTCAACTAAACTTTCACATTGGTAATTTTGAAGGGAACCTCTCCAAAATGTTGGAGGCAGTGGAGACGGCAAAATCTCAGGGGGCCGATTTGGTGTGTTTCAGTGAATTGGCAACTTGCGGCTACCCCCCCAGAGATTTTCTCGAATTCGACGACTTCATTCGATTGGCGGAAGAATCGGTGCAAAAGTTGGCCCAAGCAGCCAGTGGCATCGCCATTTTGGTGGGGTCGCCCAGCAGAAACCCGGTTGTCGAAGGCAAAGATCTGTACAATTCCGCCTACTTTTTAGAAGATGGAAAAATCAAACAGGTGCAACACAAAACCCTCCTTCCCACCTATGATATATTTGACGAATACCGCTATTTCGAACCGGCTAATAATTTCCAGGTAGTTGAATTTAAAGGAAAAAAAATTGCCCTGACCATCTGCGAAGACCTTTGGAACATTGGCAACCAAAACCCGCTCTACACCGTTTGCCCACTAGACGAAATGATGGCACAGAAACCGGACTTGATACTCAATATTTCTGCTTCCCCCTTTGCCTACGACCACGTAAAAGAACGCCTGCACGTGCTGAAATCGAACGTAAAACGCTACGGCTTGCCTTTGTTCTACGTCAATTTAATCGGCGCCCAGACAGAGATTATTTTCGATGGCGGCTCCGTGGTAATGTCCCCTTCGGGGATAATAGTGGACGAACTGCCTTATTTCCGGGAATGCGTGAAAACCTATGATTTGGAGGAGGTTGTAAAAGGTAGCCAATCCTTCGAGCAGCCAAAAGACAAATATGCGCTCATCCACGATGCCCTCGTGGTGGGTATTCAGAACTATTTTGGAAAATTGGGTTTTAAAAAAGCCATCCTCGGACTTTCCGGTGGCATCGATTCGGCGGTGACGGCTGTTTTGGCCACCCGGGCCTTGGGCAAAGATAATGTCCGGGCCATTCTGATGCCTTCCCAATTCTCCTCCAACCACTCGGTAGAGGATGCCCGACAGCTCGCGCAGAACCTAGGCATTCAGCACGATATTATCCCCATCGAAACCATTTTTAAGGAATTTCTGGATAAATTAGAACCCCATTTTGCTGGCTTGCCCTTCAACATTGCGGAGGAAAATATTCAAGCCCGCATTAGGGGAACGCTGCTGATGTCCTTTTCAAATAAATTCGGGCATATCCTGTTGAATACCACAAACAAAAGCGAGATGGCCGTAGGCTACGGAACCCTTTACGGCGATTTGTGCGGCGGATTATCCGTGATTGGAGACGTCTATAAAACGGAAGTTTTCCAATTAGCCCGCCACATAAATAAGGACGGGGAAGTCATCCCGGAAAACACAATTAGCAAACCACCGTCGGCCGAACTTAGACCCAATCAAAAGGACACGGACAGCCTGCCGGAATACGACATTTTGGACCAGGTGCTTTTTCAATACATAGAAAACAGGCTCGGCCCAAAAGAAATCATCCGGATGGGTTTCGACGAAAATTTGGTGCGGCGGATATTGCGATTGGTCAACATCAATGAATTCAAGCGGTTTCAAACGGCGCCGATGTTGCGGATATCCTCAAAAGCATTCGGGATGGGTCGGCGGATGCCGATAGTAGGCAAGTATTTGGCATAAAAAAATCCCTTACCTTTCGTGCGTAGTAAGGGATTTCTGAAGATGATCTCCAGGGTGTTAGATGTAATTTTATCGCTTGGTGATTCGCAAAGTAGTCATTATTTTATTCGATTTATCAATGATTTGAACGAGGTACATTCCCTGCGGCAAATCGGCGATATTGTAGCGTTGCCCCTCGGCCAGAATATTAAAGGATTTCATCTGCCTGCCTACCAAATTATAGACTCTGACGCTACCGACGAATTCATCATTTGCAATGCTAATAAAAGTGGTTGCGGGGTTGGGATAAATCGTTATTTTAGGTTGCTTTACCCGGTGAGTTAAAAGATTGGAACTTTCACCCGAATAAGCTTCATTGTTTCTAAAACCAATTTGTGCAAAAGTTGCGAAAGAAAAAAGAAGTAAAAAGAGAACGTGTAAAATTTGCTTCATCTGGTATTTATTATTTTCATAATTAGATTGATGCCCGCAAAATACGGGAATAATTGTTATTATTCAATGCGAATGAG
>CAZJYF010000583.1:1380-2795 GCA_964549665.1 uncultured Saprospiraceae bacterium | reverse complement strand
GGCGCTGCCGAATCCAGCAAACCACTAGGCCCTTTTTCTTTCAAAACTCTTTTCCTGAATGACGTCGGCGTGGTTGATATTTTCAATCCCGATGCAGGGGCACAGTGTGATTTTGGTTCAAGTGAGACCGTTTCGATCACCCTCGCCAACTTTGGGCAGCTTCCGCAAACCCTTTTCTCTTTCTTTTTTGCCGTGAATGGGCAGGCCGTTTCCATTCCGATGCCTTCGGATGGATTTTTCACCGGGATTATCGGGAATGACAGCACCCTCACGATTGATTTTGAGACGACCTTCGATTTTTCAGAGCCGGGTTTCTATCTTATTGAGGCCTGGACGGAGTTGGATACCGATAGCGATATTTCAAACGATACCTTTAGCCTTGAATTTGTTACCGCTTTGCCCAAACCATTGAAGGAAGACTTTGAAGAACAGGTCTTCCCCGATAATTGGACAACCGAAGAACCCAACCCCATCTTCCCGGACGGCGCACATGGAAATTCAACAACTGTGTTGGCCGATAACCTCGGCTTTGGTTTTTTCGATTTCGACACTACTTTCGAAGTTACCACGCACCGCGTCGGCCCCATTGATGCCCTCGATAGTTTGACTTTTGATTACCGCTTCGTGAATTTCCCCGATGGCTTTGCAGGCGTTGATCTGGACCCTGGTAACAGGCTAGACGTTCAAATTTCAACAGATTGTGCTGAAACCTTTATCACCATCTTCACCATTGACAATAGCAACCACTTCCCAACCACTGATATGACTCACATCGTATTGGATTTAACTCCTTTCAATGGCCAATCCATCAACGTGCGGTTTTTGACCACTTGGAATGGCGGTAATTATTGGGTAGATTTGGACAACATCAATATTCTCGGATGCCCCAATACGCTCGGCTTATTTGCGGACATCAACGGGGCTTCCGGCAATAACCCCATGAATGGGTCCATCCTTGTCAACCCGATGTTCGGAACGCCGCCCTACTTTTTCCAATGGTCTGTAACCGGTGAAAACACGGATTTTGTGGATGGCTTGAGCCCAGGGGCTTATCCGGTTACGGTCTCTGATGCCAACGGTTGCGCAGATGAGGCAGTCTTCGAAGTTGGTCTCGTCGTCGCAGTAGAAGAAATTGCCGAAATCAATCGCTTTCTTTTTGGACCAAATCCAAGCTCGGGAATAACCAATTTGAGCATCGAACTTTCCAAAACGGCGGATATTCAAATCCTTGTTTTCAACATGAACGGACAGATTCTTTACAAGGCATCGCAAGAGCAGGTCCGCGATTTCGAAAGAGAAATTGACCTGAGTTCTTATCCTTCAGGAATTTATTTTTTGCGAATTCAGGTGGGGAATAAGACGCATTACGAGAAATTAATATTGGTGAACTAGCGGGGATAAAAAGAACTAAACAT
>CAZJYF010000583.1:0-1280 GCA_964549665.1 uncultured Saprospiraceae bacterium | reverse complement strand
ATAATTCCTGAACCGAAAAAGTATCCCTCAATAGCTCCATTCTTTAGGAGCTGAGATTGCTTTCATATCCTTTAGCCCAAAAAAAAAGCCCGCCCCACCCGGTATTATCAGGTGGAAACGAGCTCCATCGTCATTGGTCTCAAGAAAAGAAAACTACTATTTTAAGTTTCGCAAAACTTGGAGAAATGAAGAGCTGATCAGCCGCTTCAACCTTTGCTTGTTTTACGAACTCCTGTCTTATATTCAATCACCCGTGCCTCGGGGGCTTTGGGAAGAATAATCTCGCTTAAAAATTTTTCGGCCGCTTCCCAATTTTTGAAATTTGTTTTTATTAAATAGGAATATCCACCCTGTTTTAGTTTGTCGTAATAGACGTTTCCAAATTGTTTGAAAATTGGATAATCCCTGGACAGAGGAAAGTTGGACGCGGTCAGTTCAATGGCAATACCGGAATGCGTGGAAGCTAAACGCTTGTGGTATCGGTAGGTGGATGTGATGGCTGGCTTATTGTGAATTCGCTCGGTTCTTTTCGAAATTTCTAAGGCTTTTGCCTTATCAAAAGAAGGAACCTGAGTCGTCATTATTGATTGGGCAGACCCTTGGAATACAGCTACCACACCCATAGCCAGCAAGCCGATTTTTAAGGGGGATATGTTCATGTGTAGGGGTTTAAATTTTAATATGCTATTAAGTAATATTTTTTAACTGCTGTAAGACAGTTAATTACTTATTAGAAAAAATTGTGCCAAAAGCAAATCAGGGCTTGGAATGAATTGACATTGCAAAGCTGTTTTTGCAAATAAAAAAAACACCTTCCTGCCGTCTCAAAGAGTAAGCGGGAAAGCGTTTTTTAAAGCTATAAAACCGGAATCTTCTGAATGGGAAGTGCTTTGGGATTGATCTTATCAACGGGGGGCTTATCCGGGGCTGATGTTTCATCCTCAGATGTTGCACCCGTTGGGGTTTCTGATTCTGAAAATCCTTCCGGCGATTCAGAAGCATGTGCCGCACCGATGACAGAGATAAATGATGCAAGGGTGATTGCACCGAGACAAATCCAAATAAAGTGTTCCATAGTGTGGGTCTTAGCCTGGTCAGTTACAATAGTGCTTAAATCGGATTTTAATCAAAAACTGGATTGGCCTTTTCGGTCGCGGTTTATCAGCTGGTTATGCATTAGAAGGAATACAAATATATTAGAAAATTTCATTCCTGTAAACATTTTGGTAAATTTTTTATTTTTTGGTTCAGTATATTTTGATCGGAAAAACGGCCTGTAG
>CAZJYF010000582.1:0-2807 GCA_964549665.1 uncultured Saprospiraceae bacterium | reverse complement strand
GGGTGACACTTCCCGGGATGATCGGCATCGTCATTGGATTCAATGACAATATTGCATGGGGAATGACCAATGTGGGGCAGGATGTGCTGGATTGGTACCAAATCAAATGGACGGATGAGACCAAAGAATCGTATTGGTACGACGGAGAAAAACGCCCGGCCCGAAAAGTGGTGGAAGTGATAAAAGTGAAAGGCAAAGCGCCTGTCCGAGACACCGTGCGTTACACCCACTTTGGACCGGTAGTTTATGAATCCGAAGACAATCCGAGGCACGATTTGGCCATGCGTTGGGTGGCCCACGACGAATCAGACTACTCCGAATTGAATGTCTTTTCCAGCTTTAACAGGGGTAAAAATTATGAAGATTATTCAAAAGCCCTGGAAGACTATGACAGCCCGGCTCAAAATTTTGTTTTCGCATCCAAAGACGGGGACATCGCCATAAAAGTCAATGGGAAGTTTCCATTGAAAAGCAAAGAGCAAGGTCGCTTCGTCCAAGACGGCAGCACTTCAGCCAATGAATGGCATGGTTGGATCCCCAAGTCGCAGGTTCCGCAAATAAAAAACCCCGAACGGGGCTTCGTCGCTTCGGCGAATCAGCATTCTACCGACCCGAGCTATCCCTATTACTACAATTCGCCGGGCTTTGCCTCTTATCGGGCCCGGTTTATTGTTCGGCAACTTTCGAAGATGGAAAAGGGCACTATCGAAGATATGGAAGCGATGCAAAACAGCACCTACAGCATCTTCGCCGAAGAAGCCTTGCCTCTATTGCTGGCTCATTTGGATGAAACAAAATTGAAAGATGACCCATTAAAAATGGCTGCCCTCCTGAAAGAATGGGATTATCATTTTGACAAAGAAAAAATTGCCCCCATCCTTTTTGTCGAATGGTGGTCGGCGTTTTACAAAATGACTTTTGACGAGGTTTATGCATATCGGGATTCCCTGGAAATGCTCTTTCCCGAAAATTGGCGGCTCGTAGATTTGTTGAATACTGCACCAAATGATCCCTTTTTCAACGTCCAAAAGACACCCGAACAGGAAGATGCCGGGTCGATCGTCCAGGCCGCTTTCGAAAAAATTTCGGCTAAGTATCATGGAAAATTATCCGAAAAGGAATTTACTTGGTCCAACTATAAAGGCACCCAAATCAGGCATCTTGCGGGATTGCCCGCATTTTCAGCCAACAAGGTTGATGTCGGTGGCTACCGTTACGCCCTTAATGCCATCCGAAAAACCGGCGGGCCGTCCTGGCGAATGATTGTTGAATTGGGAGATGAGGTGAAAGCCATTGGAATTTACCCCGGCGGCCAATCCGGCAACCCGGGAAGCCGCTATTACGACAATATGATTGCCCCTTGGGCAGAGGGAAAATACAATGAATTGTTTTTTATGAAAAATGCAAACGATGAAAGGCAGGAAATAAAATTCTCTCTCGAATTGGAATCCGAATGAGTTTTTAAAACTGTCGGAATCAGGATTTGCCGGATTCTAGGATGGACAGGATTAAGAATCGGGTAAATCCAAAAATCCTGCAAATCCTGATTCTGACAAAATGCGCTTCCTCCAACAAATTTGGAAGTAAAATTTTTTAGTCAATCCTTAAATTGAAAAAGATGAAAAGATTTGCTTTGGCAAGCTTGACAACAGTTATTCTCACGGCGCTTGCTCAACAATTTTTCCCATGGTGGAGTATCGTTCCGGCGGCAGGACTTGCCGGTTATTTCTTTAAGTTTAAAAATAGTTGGATCAGTTTTTTTGCCGGTTTTGTAGCAGTGACTTTGCTTTGGGGTGGATATGCGGAAGTTTTGAATTATTCAAACGACGGGATATTGGCAGCAAAAATGGGTGACCTTTTTGGTGGTTTGAATGGCATCGGAATGTTGGTTATCACCGCTTTCGTTGGCGGAATTTTTGGTGGTTTGGGAGCAATGTGTGGAAATTTGGGAAGGAAAATCACTGAAAAAAAAGAGCTGGCAATGGAAGCCTGATTATGCAAGATTTTGGCTTAACCCTGCCAAACTGGTGAAATTATTAATTGCCGCCCCTGAAAAAACAATACTCGTCGAATCGAGTTGTTATTATTGCGGTGGTTGCTAATATTGCAGCAAAATTTTATTATTCATGACAACGGAGGAACAATTCAGAAAAGCAAAAAGACGCGTGCAGGCAAAAAAGGGATTTTACGCTCATTTTGTCAGCTATCTATGCACCATTTCTTTTTTATTTCTCATCAATCTATTTACTTCTCCCGCTTATTGGTGGTTTTTTTGGCCGATGTTTGGATGGGGAATTGGCATCGCATCTCATTATTTTGGAGTTTTTGGTTTGCCCGGTTCGCGTGCTTTGTCCCAAGATTGGGAGGAACGGGAGATGGAAAGGGAATTGCGAAAAATGGAAAAACAAGAATCTCGCTTTCCGTACCTTCAGGAAGAGAATTCCGATTCGGACTTGGACTTGGATGAACACTTGAAACTCAAGGAGTTGCGAAAAAATTATGACGACTCTGAACTCGTTTGACTTTTCAATAATCATTACCTATGGAATCCAAAATCCATCGCGAAGCCCGGCGTCAAGTCCGAAAAAAGGTGCGGTTTTTCAATCACCTGAAGTTTTTTTTTATTGCCAATATTTTTCTGTTTCTTCTTAGAATGGGTGGTGTTGGATTCCATTTATTTGGATTCATTCAGTTCATTTTGGTATGGGGTTTAGGGATTCTAGGTCATTATATTGATGTTTTTGGGTTGCCGGGAAACGGACTTTTGAGCAAAGACTGGGAAGAAAGAGAATTTGAAAAAGAGGTTT
>CAZJYF010000581.1:0-2810 GCA_964549665.1 uncultured Saprospiraceae bacterium | reverse complement strand
AACACAGGTAGGGTCGGCTTGCAAAAGCATTTTTTTGGATAATCTATTGAGGTAGACCCCTGCCATACGTCGCTTTTCCGTATTTTGGTTGGTTTCTTTTTCGACGATGGAAGCAAGCGTATAAACCTCTTGGGTCGTCATATTCAACGAATCGGCTTTGGCTTTCCGGTCGTGTTTATTCCAAAATTTTTCGTGCTCTTTAAGCATCCGTTCGACAAACTGTTTTGGGCTGGTGGTCCAAAAAAAATCGTAGGTGTTTGGGATAAACAAAGACTGGAGTGTTTCTCTGGTATATCCAATGGATTCAAGGTAGGCTTCGTCCTGAAAAAGAGTAATCAAATCGAGCGAATCCGGTTCAATAAAACCAGCGACTTTGGCGGCCACTTCTTCGGGTAGGCGTTCGTTGTGCAATACTAACTTTACGGTGGCTTGGTCTCCCCCTCTCAATTGCCTAACCAACTGATGATTACTCCACCCCGGAGCAATTTTAAATTTCCCCGGCCGCATGACGGGCTTTTTGTATTTCATCCATTCGGCGGCTTCCCGAAAACTTTCCTCATCGATTATAAAATTTCCCTCCTTCAACAAATTAACTACCTCATCAAAAGTAGAACCCGTGGGAATTTCGATGTATTCGCGTTTTAAATGTTCAGGAACATTTGGTTCATAAAACGTCTTGTGCTTTTGATAAAGAAAAAAAACACCAACAAGCAGTGCAAGTGCAATTAGAAATTTTAAGATATTTTTCAACATGGAAGGTTTCTGGATTTTTGACATCTGATAATAGAGAGAACTTTATCAAGTTAAAACCAACTGATATTCAGGGGTTTAAAAAAAAGGGGAAGAAAAAAATCGAACTATTTTTGCAGTTGTAAAGGGCTAAATGAGGAAAGGGGTATTGAGCCAATATAAAAAGTCTTCAATTTATTTCAATACCCGTTTTTACAATTTCCTCGAAAAAGGGATCACCACTTTTTATGCGGTTGGTTGAGAAAGTGTGGGTTTCGATAGCCATGAATTCCGGCATCAAATGCAAGCGACGGAAGGGGTCTTTGTCTAAAGCAGCCACCCCGGTAAAATCGTCCGCCAACAGGGCAATGTCAATGTCTGACCATTCATGCTGACAATTCCGTGCAAAAGACCCGAACAGGTATGCCCGACGAACCTTTACACCCGATGCCCGAACGGCCTTGAGATAATCACTGGCTATTTTTATGGCAACTGACTTATCAACCATGCTTGAATGCGTTTTATTTCCATTAAAATTTCTTCCGTAATAGCCCGGGTACAAATCTGGTAAATCGTGAACTGGTAATCAGGATAACGACTTTACATCTGGTAATCATTCATTTTGTCGAGAAAAAGAAGGTCTTCCGGTTGAAAAGATAATCGTGTATGACCTGCCAGGCGAACCAGGTTGTGAATCCTGGGTGGGTAATTTTCCAAACTATCTTTTACCCAATGGGCTTTCAATAGTTTTTCCAACACCAAATGTCCAAAGAACAATGCCTGTGGGTAGTTTCCTTTTGAAAAAAGGTTTTCTGCAACTACCCAATCTTTTTCTGCTGATGTTTTCCAGAATTGGACATAATCAGATTTGACCATTTTACGTTTCCAATTTTATTAGTCAAAGGTAACGACAAGAAGGACAACCACAATTAGAAATTTTAGTATATTTTTCAACATGGAAGGTTAATATTGCTCCCGCTCATTCGGAAAATCACGTTTTTTCACATCCACGATATACATTTCAACAGCTTCTTTGATGGAATCGAAAAGATGGAGATAGCGCCGCAAAAAGCGAGGTTGAAAATCTTTGGTGATGCCCAATAAGTCATGGGTCACCAGTACCTGCCCGTCGGCATCTCCCCCTCCGCCAATGCCGATGGTCGGAATGACGAGGCTTTTGGAAACTTCGCTGGTCAAAGCCGCCGGGATTTTTTCCAGGACAATGGCAAAACATCCCACCTTTTCTAGAAGTTTTGCATCGGATTTCAACTTCAGGGCTTCAACTTCGTCTTTGGCGCGCACCTGGTAAGTGCCGAATTTATAAATTGACTGTGGCGTAAGCCCCAAATGCCCCATCACCGGAACGCCAGCCGATAAAATACGCCGGATGGATTCTTCCACCTCCGCTCCACCTTCCAATTTCACGGCATGCGCGCCGGCCTCCTTCATAATGCGAATAGCCGATTCCAAAGCCTTTCGCGAATTCCCCTGATAGGATCCAAAGGGCAAATCTACGACTACCAAAGAACGCCCCACCGCCCGAACGACGGACGCTGCATGGTAAATCATCTGATCCAAGGTAATCGGAAGAGTCGTTTCGTGCCCAGCCATGACATTGGAGGCTGAATCTCCAACCAACAAAACATCTATTCCAGCCTCGTCCAAAATCTTTGCCATGGAATAATCATAGGCTGTTAGCATGGAGATTTTCTCGCCCCGGACTTTCATTGCCTGTAGGACGTGTGTTGTAATTCTCTTTACTTCTTTTGTTACTGACATGGAACTAGGCTTTGGCTAGATAAATTGGTTATTTTCAAAATCGCCGAAAGTTATTAAATAACTCGGACATTTTAATCCGTCGCAAATCTTTTAGCCACTTCCTTATATTTGGAAAGACAGTTGGTGTCGATAAAGTTAATCTCGTCTTCCAATCCACCGCTAAAAATGGTCTGGAATCCGTCATAGAATTCCCTTGGCTTATTTAAAATTCCTTTTAAAAATATACCTTTGCCCTCCAAACCTTATAATCAACGCAAAGTATGAGAAAATATCTATTCTTTTTTCTGCTGATATCGGCATGG
>CAZJYF010000580.1:0-2824 GCA_964549665.1 uncultured Saprospiraceae bacterium | reverse complement strand
CATAGAGAAGGTATTTGCCGAATTTATTTTCAGTAAGAAGCCCTTGCCGAATTTTCCTGAATAATTTTATCATAAGGTTAATTCAATTTCATTACCCTTGAAGAAGTCAAAAAAGGATTGTCAAATTCAATTATTTCTCCTTCTTCTTTCCCGGGGATTGGGAACAGTCTTGCCGAAAGGGCTTTGTTGGAATACTTCAATGATAAGGCAGCTACGTCTCGATAAATGCCTTCAATGGTTTCAAGAGAGGTATTTCCTGGAATTGGAACAACATCTAATCCAGTTCCTGAAACCGAAGAAAACAATAAAAGATCTTTCACCGTAAATCGTTTTTCCATAGCCCTTTTTGCCAAGATATTGTCTTCGATTACCGGGAGCATTAAGCCAGAAAATCCGCAGGTTTTCACAGTCAGGTTTTTAAGTACATCTGTTATAATGGCACAGGCACTCAAGGAGGTCGAATACCCAAACGGTTTATTCGTCAATGTTTCTATTGCCTGGCCGATACTGGCATCGAGTCCGGGTGCCGGGGAAGTATCTATACCGTCATATTTCCAACCCGATGAAGATTGGATGTCAATGGCAATTGCCTCGATTGGCTTGAGTTCTTTTTCTAGTTCATTTTTTAGATGTTCTTTAGCGTTTTCCCAATTTGATTGAGCAAAAACTTTTGACAGTAAATTGGGTGATTCTAATCCAATCGCAAAACTGTTTTTTCCTTTGTGGAAGGCAGCCGGAAAAAAGGGAATCCCGGCAGGGCAGTTCGCCGAGGCTGTAAATCTAAAATTCGCTTCCCCCCCTTTACTATTCACCGATAAAGCATGGCATATTTCCGCTGCCACTTTAATTGACTTTTCATGGATTCCATATTGTTTGGATGAAATTGGAATGCTGAAACTTAGGTTGGATGTTTCTTTGATTAGTTGGATTGCCCATGCTGCAAGTTCTGAATCATATTGATTGGCTGCTAACAGTCCACCAATGGCTACTGCGACATTTTTTCTCACTGCAATTTGGTCAATTTGCTTTAAATGGTGGAGCGTTTCAACCTTTGATTTGCCTCCAATTAATTCATGTATATTTTGAGTCGAAATTCTTATGGTTTGTACCTCGTACCCCTTCTTGATAAATTCAATTCTAGCCTTTTGTAAAAATTCCATTGCTTCCTTTATCGAAACAGTATCAGATAATTCGCTTAAGGTTATGCCTGCCGTAATCGTTCTTATCCTGAAATCCCGTTTAGGTTCATCCTTCTTACTCGCAGGTAAAAATAAGCACAGGAATAATGGCAAAATTAAAAGTCTCGAATTTTTCATCTTGTTTTTTTTGCTTGCAGGCTTGGCTTTGGGATGCAAGTGTTCGATTAAAATTACAAATTGTTTTATTAATACCAAGGCGAAAAATCCGGAAATAAAAAAGGGTTGCGAAGATTTATCTTCGCAACCCTTTGGTAATCAATAAGTTGGTCGGGATGACAAGATTTGAACTTGCGACCCCACGCCCCCCAGACGTGTACTCTACCGGACTGAGCTACATCCCGTTACGGCAGGCAGTACCCGAAGGGAGAAAAAAATAAAACTCCCTTCAGCCATCTGCCTGTCGAAGTGGGTAATGGCGGATTCGAACCGCCGACCTCATGCCTGTCAAGCATGCGCTCTAAACCAACTGAGCTAATCACCCCTAAAAAACCGGCCTTTTTTATTCAGGCTTCAAAGTTCAGCGTTCGCTAAACCTAACCGGTTGAATTACTTTTACAAATAAAAGAACGATAAACGCTTCGCAAAAGTAGGAATATTTCCTTTTCCTTTACAAGAAATTCAAGTCTTTTGTGAGGAAGCCATTCCGCAATGAGTCCCGTGTCATCGAAGTAATTTGGACCCCTTTTTCGCGCAGGATATTTCGGGAAGAAAAAATGCCCCGGCCTTCAGAAAGATTGGTAAAAGTAGGTATTTCCTGCGAACCGGTGATGCCCGTGTTCGCTTGTCCGATATTGATGAACTGTTCTATTTCCGTCCCTCCGGCTGTCACGATAAACTCCATGCCGCGAAAGATTCTTTTCAAATTTGTATTGACTGGAATGTTTTTCGATAAGAAAGAATAAAATTCCAAGCCATCCTGAATTTCCAGCGTCACCCGGTCTAAGCCTTCATTTCGCAGCCCTTTTGCCAGGAGCCATGTCAGGGTTTTGGATTCCAATTGGTTGGGGTTGTTAGCTGGAAATTCATCGTATTTGATGAGGAATTGGACATCAAAAATGCGGGCTTCTGCCGGTGCTGTCCAGAAAATTCGTTCCGAACTTCCATTGGTGAAGCCAATATTTTGACCCGCTTTGGGTTTGCGGGCTTCCATGTTGGGAACGATGGTTGTTTCAGCCGTCACCACGGGCAATTCATCTCCCCTGTTTATGATAAGTCCGATTTTTTCTCCCGCCTTCAGTTTTATCGTGGCCGAATCAATTTTGTACAAATAATTGGGGGCAGTAGCAAAAATTCCATCCTCCTTGGGTAAGCCTTCGGTATTGCCATCTATTCGTGTCAAATTAAATAGAGCGTCATCGCTGAGTCTTTTTAATTGAACGGTTACATTTTGGTAAAATAAGGAATCGGGATTTTGCGCTATTTCCAGGGCACTCGTGTTGGGGTCAACGAAGGCTTTCTCTACGCGGAGGTAGTGGGCCTGGTCCTGTAGATTGAGCAAACCATAAACCACGGGAATGTTTTTTCCGGGGACGATTAAATCGAAATCGTTGGAACAGGAGTGGAAGAACCATGCCGATATCAGCAGAAAAAAGAATAGATATTTTCTCATACTTTGCGTTGACCCC
>CAZJYF010000579.1:0-2825 GCA_964549665.1 uncultured Saprospiraceae bacterium | reverse complement strand
GTTGAAAATTTTGTGGAAATATAAAGAAATGTGGGATGCTCACGGGAAGCGGTTCGATTTCCGGCAGGCCAATCCACTTGGAGATGAAGTCAATGGAAAAGCCACTCACCCGTTCCAGCTTTTCCCAACAATCCGCCCCCCACCGGGGGTAGTTTTTGTCGGGATAGCACCTGACAAAAACCTTTGCGAACCCGTGCAGGCCAATGTTGTAAAATTGGCGGGGCTGCCAAAATCCCTTCATCAGTTGCATAACTGAAAACAAAATGACGCCGTCTTTTTCCTGGATTTCTGCCGTGTGCCAATTTTTCGGAAACTGGGGAGAGGGGAATGGATGCGCATATACGACGATGTGCTCGAATGGGTTCAGCAAAAAATCCTGCAGACCAAAAGTCAGCCAAACCGCATTCGCTGCAATGACGTTTTTGACATCCTGCGGGATATTTTCAGCCCCCTGCGGAATAAAATCATTGGCCTCCATGTACAGCGCCATGCGCTCCCGAAAGCGTTTTTTGTCCACTGTCGAAAGGCTTTGGTAGAATGGAAAGCGGGCGTTCAGAAGTTGGCGAATGGGCGCTTTTATTTCCGGTGGATTCCGGCGATACCACCACCAATTAATTTGGGGACCAAACACGTAAATTAAAGACAAAGCCATCACCGGAAATAAGGCGTAGAAGCCATAGGTGCCGTCCACCTCCATTGCCAGGTAAAGAAAGACGAGCACAACGATCATAAATGGGGCGGCAATAATTTTTGCGAGCATAAAACCAAAATATTTTGGTCTGCAAAATAGCGAAAAAGAGGAGAAAACCCACTTTTTTGACACCTCCCCACGGCACCAAATCTCAGCCGTAAATTTTAATGATCTCGCCACTTGCTGCCCCCTCCACGCTTTTGACATAACCGCTAACGGCTTTCCACATCGGTACGGGGATATGGCCGGGGAAGTAGGGCCCGTAAGTTACCAAGCTGTCTTCTACCAGACCGGGGCTGACGACATTGATTCGGATGCCGCGTTTCAACTCTACCGCCGCTGCCCTCGCAAAAGCATTCACCGCCCCGTTTACCATGCTCAAACCGACCCCCATTTGGATGGGGTCTTCCGACAAAATGCCGGTTGTAAGGGTGAAAGAGCCACCGTCATTAATGTATTCTTTCCCAATCATTACCAAATTGATTTGCCCCATCATCTTGCTGCGGATGCCTTTGTAAAAATCCTCCTCTTTCATTTCATCGAATGGACCGAAATGGGCATTGCCTGCTGCACAAACCAGCGCATCGAAATTGCCGACATCTTCGTACATCTTTTTGATGGAACCGGCGGAAGCCATATCTACTTTCACGTCGCTCCGGTGGAGGCTTGCCTTGATGACCTCGTGGCGTGAGCCAAGCGTTTTGAATATGTGTTTGCCTATGGTTCCCGAAGCGCCAACCAGGATAATCTTCATGATGCGAGCTATTTTGTTGAAAAATGAAGGCTGATTTATGAGTAATAATCAGCGGTGCAAGATACCCGTTTTCTAGTAGTCAATAAAAAATTCCGAAGGTACCATTGGGAAACCTTCGGAATTCATTGTGACGAACAAGAAAATCCCGTTTGCCAATAAGATTTTATTCTGAAATTGCTTCCAAGGGGTCATGAACCCTTGAGTTATTCTGTCCGCTTAAAAAATTTAGAATAAAGCTATTGATTATCCGAACTAACCCCAAGCTGCTTCAACAATTTTTCGGAATTGGCTTTCACATTGGGAGAAGGATTTAGCGAAAGCGCTTTTTTTAAGCTCTTGATGGCGTTTTCCTTTTGCCCGTTGGCGATGTAGCCTTCCCCCAGGCTATCCCATGCATTCGGGTCATCCGGGTTATTATGTGCGTTCAATTCAAACACCTGAACGGCTTCAGCCGTTTGCCCCTGATTGAGTAATTGATATCCGTATTGGTTCATTTCGGCATTGGTGGCGAGCGTCAGGGCTTCCTCTTTGATGGGTTTGGCTTCCTCCCCCCTGGCTAATTTTTCGAGGATTTGGGCTTTTGTCATCAGGGTGGTAAAATTCTTCTGCGAACCAAAACCGCCGCTTATTGACCGGTCGGACCAAGCCAACCCTTGCTCCAGATTTTTGCCCGATCGCAGGCAATATTGCGCAGCCTGGTTCCATCCCTGCCACCGGAACCCGGCGAGGTGGGTCAACTGCCCTTCGATGCTTTTCATGGTGATGGCGTTTACATCTACGTCGACAGTGAAGCTTATTTTTTTCTTTTCCCAACTCAGCTGTATGTCGGCGGAATTATCGGTCAAGTTGACGAATTCGAATTGGAGCCACTCGACGTGATCGCAAGCCTGTGGTTCGACACTGATTCTAAGGGCATCGTGGTCGGGATCGTAGTTGAAGCTTCCCCAAGCCTGATTATCTTTCGAAAAAATCAATATCCACTCCTTCTCGGAAGGGATGATGTGAAAACCGTATTTTCCGGCTGGCAAATCCTTGCCATTAATTTTTACATCGTCTGCAAATTTAATCGTGGTGTTGTCGTTGGCACCGGCACGCCAGGGAAAGGGCACACCCTTGTTGTAGGGAACTAGAGCTCCCCAAATTTCTCTTCCTTTTACAGCCGGCCG
The DNA here is from genome assembly GCA_964549665.1 of uncultured Saprospiraceae bacterium. Classification (GTDB taxonomy): domain Bacteria; phylum Bacteroidota; class Bacteroidia; order Chitinophagales; family Saprospiraceae; genus CAZJYF01. The sequence continues at coordinate 214 of CAZJYF010000579.1, read as the reverse complement.
ATGGTAGTTGATGGTTACTTTGGTCAGACCAATCCACTCCGAAACGGAGGCTTTTTTGCTTACGGGGGGTGTTTTAATGTTTTGCGCCTGCGCAAAAGTGAACGCACAGGCGATTGTCAGGAGAATGAGTGTTAATCTTTTCATGGTTAAATTTTTGTTTTAGTGCTCGTAATAAAATAAATCATTCATATGATGGCTTTATTACATAATTCCA
>CAZJYF010000578.1:0-2829 GCA_964549665.1 uncultured Saprospiraceae bacterium | reverse complement strand
TTTTAGGGATCTTTGACCAAATTGATAAGGAAATCACAAAAATCTAAAATGGTATTCGATGGAATGTTCACAACTCGACCTGGGCATTTTCACTTCCTACCTCGTGCTGATGATGGGCATTGGCAGTTGGTTGGCCTTCAAAGAAAGGGCTTCTAATGCGCAAGATTATTTTTTGGCAAGTAAGTCATTGCCGTGGTGGGCGGTAGGGGGTTCGCTGATTGCTTCCAATATCTCAGCGGAACAGATGATCGGCATGGCGGGTTCGGGGTTTGCCATCGGCTTGGCCATTTCATCCTACGAATTGATGGCAGCGGCAACCCTTATCATCGTCGCCAAATTTTTTCTCCCCATTTTTTTGAAAAAGAATATTTTCACCATGCCTCAATTCCTCGAAGAGCGCTTCGACGGACGGGTGCGAACGGGGTTGGCGATTTTTTGGGTGCTGCTTTTTGTGTTTGTCAATATCACTTCCCTCCTTTTCTTGGGTGGCTTGGCCATGCAAAACATTTTGGGAATTCCTTTGTTTTGGGGCGTCATTGGCCTGGCAATCTACTCGGCTACCTTTTCTATTTTCGGGGGGTTGAAAACGGTGGTTTGGACAGACGTGATTCAGGTAGTCGTGCTGATTTTGGGTGGAACCATTGCCTCGATATTGGTTCTCGATGCGTTGAGTGACGGGGGTGGTGTCATGGCAGGTTTGAAAATATTGGTGGAGAAAGCACCGGAAAAATTTGATATGATTTTTTCCAAAGACGTCACTTTTACAAACATCGAAACGGGACAACGGGAATCTGCTTACGCCCTGCTGCCGGGCTTGGGGGTTTTAATCGGCGGGATGTGGATTGCAAACCTCTATTATTGGGGGTTTAATCAATACATCATTCAGCGGGCATTGGCCGCCAAAAACATCCGGGAAGCGCAAAAGGGAGTTGTCTTTGCCGCCTTGATTAAAATTTTCATCCCTTTTATCGTGGTCATTCCCGGAATCGCCGCTTTTGTTTTGCACGCCGACATAAGCAAAGCCGATGAAGCCTATCCCTGGATTATCAACCATTATGTTGGCACCGGATTCAAAGGAATTGTGGTGGCGGCCCTTGTCGCAGCGATAGGATCTTCGCTCAGTTCGATGGTCAATAGTACCTCAACCATCTACACCCTGGACATTCATAAAAAACTTTTTGACCCGGATGCCTCCGAAATGAAACTGGTGCGAATCGGCAGGCTAGTAGCTGCTTTGTCCATTTTGGCGGGCATTCTTTTGACGCCCGTTTTGAAAGATTTTGGTCAAATATTCCAATTTATTCAGGAATACACCGGCTTCATCAGCCCCGGCATTTTAGCCATTTTTCTCTTTGGGCTTTTTTGGAAGAAAACGACGACCCAAGCTGCTTTATCGGCGGTTTTTCTGGCTATACCACTTTCACTGGGATTGAAATTTTGGTTCGGCGGATTGCCTTTCATGGACAGAATGGGGATTAGTTTTCTGGTGCTTTCTCTCGTCATTATCGGGGTATCTGTTTTTGAAACGAGTCAGGGGAAAAAGACAAAAGGAGTGGAGATTTCAAAGGGTTTGTTCAAGACAGATTCTACTTTTAATTTGACAAGCGTCCTGATACTCGGCATTCTGGCGGTGATTTACGCGCTGTTTTGGTAGTTAGTAGCTGGTGTAAATAATCCAAACTTTCCAAGTGGTTGAAACCCCTTGGAGGATGTTAATAGGTGCTGGAAGCACTGTTCAATTTTAAAAGAGTGAAATCCATTCTTCAAAAGAATATCATTCAAGGCTTTCAAGAGGCTTTTCATAAAAAACCGGATTTTTTTATCCAAGCCCCGGGCCGAATCAACCTCATCGGCGAACACACCGATTACAACCTCGGATGGGTGCTTCCGGCGGCCATTGACAAGCACATTCTATTTGGTTTTTCAAAAAACAATACCGACCGACATTGTCGGATTCTTGCCCTCGATTTTGCCGGCCGGATGGAATTTTCGCTGGACGGTTTTCAAAAATCGGATAAATCCTGGGCGAATTACCTGCTCGGAATTATTCAACAATTTCAACTCAAAGGGATCGAACTGACAGGCTTTGATTGCGCCATCACCGGAAATATTCCGGTTGGTTCGGGACTGAGTTCTTCGGCTGCTTTGGAATGTGGTTTTGGCAGAGGCCTGAGTGAATTGTTTGAATCCCATTTGTCGAAATGGGAACTTGCCCGCATGGGGAAAAATGCCGAAAACGACTTTGTCGGACTACAGTGCGGCATTCTCGACCAATTCGCTTCCCTTTTTGGGAAGACAAACCAAGCTATGCTGTTGGATTGCCGTTCACTGGAATTTGAGTATGTCCCGCTGAATTTTGGCCCCCATTGCGTCGTTTTAATTAATTCCAAGGTCACACACGAACACACCATTTCCGGATATAACGACCGCCCGGCGGAATGCCGGGAGGCGGTGGCGATATTACAAAAAAAATATCCCCAATTGCAGAGTTTGAGGGATTTGACCTTGCCTATGTTGGAAAATTGTCCCTCGCAATTGCCGGAAAATTTGCTGCGCCGGTGCCGGTTTATTACTGCCGAAAATATCCGGGTGCAACAGTTTTGCGAGCACCTGAAAAATTCGGATTTCGAAAAATGCGGCGAGCTGTTGTATCAATCACATGCTGGTTTGCAGCATCAATACGAGGTGAGTTGTACAGAATTGGATTTGTTGGTGGATTTGACCCGCCTCGAAGCAGGCGTTTTGGGTTCCCGGATGATGGGCGGCGGTTTTGGGGGTTGCACCTTGAATTTGATGGAAAAAGAAAATTGCCGGACGCTGACTTTTGAA
>CAZJYF010000577.1:0-2833 GCA_964549665.1 uncultured Saprospiraceae bacterium | reverse complement strand
ACAGCGTAAACATTTCTCAAATAGCTCGCTAATCGCCACTCAAAAAAATCTCCACCCTTCTAAAAAGCTACCGTTTTAATGTAGTCATAAAATTGTTTCACTCTTTGAGCGTCTTGCGGCCGGAAAAGGAAGGGGCGCACATCAGCGGCAAGGGATTGAAAATCCAGTTTTTCACAAACAGCCAACAGATGGTTTCTCAAATCTTCCGGAGATGAAATCTGTAATCTGGCACGCAGGAAATCATAATTTGGTTTGGTTTTACCCAATAAAAAAACAAGATCGAAAAAGTCTCTTCCTTTTGGTCTGCGTCGCTGAGTGATAGCCGTAATTTTTTGACTCAACAGCAAATCGGGAGGCGTCGTCCCGATACTTGTAAACACATCGAATTGGTTGAGGAAAACGTTTTCAGGCTTAAAGGCGAATCCCTGGGGTTCTGTATCGAGATTTATCAAAATTTTTGCTTCCCGATGACCACTCAAACCCGATTCATACAATAATCCCGGAAAGCGAATATAGCAATGAAAGGCAGCCCGCATTACATTTCGAATTTCTACTGTAAAACCCTGATGCTCCAGTCCTGTCTGAATTATTTTGGATACGGCTTCAAAATCTTTTTCCGATAAATCGAAATTGTCAAAATCGAGGTCTTCGGAAAACCGTTGATTATTGTGAATTAATCGCAAACACGTACCGCCCAGAAAAGCAAAGTTCTCCGCATAAGCGCTTTGAAATATCAATTCCAATATTTTGTACTGCAAATATTCCCGGAGTAAAAACTCACCCCGGTTTTGCAAAAACGCCGGATAATACCTTTGTATTTCAGTTAATGACATCATGGCTGACTAAAAATTTTAGGAACTTTTTTGCTCTGTCGGTTAATGTGGGAGATGCTGCCAGAGACAAATAATTTTCAAATTCCCGGCGATTAAAATGTTCTTTCAATTCCCAAAAATTTAAGCGCAGTTCAACAAAATGCGCTTCGGAGTCGAGGTGTGGATTTAGATATAATAAATCGAGCAATGCCTTGCCGGGGGTGGCAATTTTAAAACGCCACGCACCAAAATGCTCTAACCGGTAACCGAAAAAAAGGTTCTTCCTAACCGTCTGATAAGCAAATACGCCTTCGGGGGTTTGGAAATTTTGCGTTTTCAAAGTGCTCACCGAAGTTATTGTAAAAACCCCTTCGGGGATAAATCCGTACCAGGAAAGAGCCGATTGAAGGGATATGTAGGAAGGTTGATAAATTCGATTGGCTATGAAAAATAATTCGCTGCTGCCCTTACGGGGGCTATCTTTCAACCGATAGAAACCATTGCGAATTTTTACCAGATATCCGGCTTTTTGCCAACGAGTTAGCGCATTTCGGTCAAAGCGAGGAAAGGCTTTTCTGATTTCAACCACCGGAATGACCGGCATGTTGGCAAAGGTTTTCTGAAATTCCAAAAAAGTCATTTATTTCTTTTTTTCAGCAAAAATAATGAATTATTGGAATAATTTTAAGAATCTCTTATTTCAAAATCACCAACATCTTCCTCCCAAAAACAGCCCCGTCATCCACCCAAAGCTGGTACACTCCGCTTGCGAAGGCGCTCAAATCAAGTGTGGTTTCGAGGTAAATACCTTGCTTTTTCAATGAATTTTGGAATACCCGTTTTCCCGTCGCATCAAAGACCTGCAATTGCAAGACAGGTTTCGTGGACTGGTTTATTTTCAAGGTGAAAATTCCGCTGCCGGGATTTGGCGACACTTCAAAAAGCAGGTCGAAAGCCAAGTCCTTTGTGCCGGTGACGACATCTATTAAAACGCTGGTTTCCGCTTCGCAATCGTTTTCGTCTTTCACGACGATGGGATAGGTGCCATTTGGCAAATCGTTGAAGACGTTTCCGCTTTGGAAGTTACTGCCTCCGTCAATGCTGTAAACCAATTGCCCCGTGCCTCCGAAGGCGATGATGGTGAGGTCATTGCCCGTCACTTCGGTGGAGACTTCAATGGGGGGAGGGCTTTCGACGAAGACCGGGTGGGCTGCGAATTGATAGCCGGTAGCGTCCTGAACGACGAAAATATATTCGCCCATTCCCAAGCCTGAAAAGACCGTTTCAGAAAGAAAATCGCCGTCGTTGATGCTGAACAAATACGGCATAATTCCCCCGTTGACCCCTTCGATGATTATTTCGCCATCCATGCCATCGTAACAGGATACGTTCGTGATGGTGAACAGCACCTGAATAGGGACGTTTACGACCGCGGTGATGGTGGTCACGCAATCATTTTCGTCCTTTACGCGAATGGAGTATTGGCCATTTTCCAACTCGCTAAAAATGTGGCTACTTTGGAAGTTGATGCCGTCGAGGCTGTATTGCAGTGCGCCGCTTCCGCCGCTTGCGAGGACGGTTATTTCTTGTCCGAAGGTTTCGGCAGTAGCTGAAATTGCTTCGGGATTGGTGACAATTAGGGCGGCGGAGGAAATCGTAAATCCACCTGCATCCTGCACCGTCACGACGTATGTGCCTGCCGCCAGATTGCCAAAGCTGCTTTCGTTTTGAAAATCCCCCCCATTCAGGCTGTATAGGTAAGGCGGCACGCCGCCGCCGACTTCTACGGTTATGACCGCATCGTCCGCATCGTGGCAGGAGATACCTGTTTCCAAAGCCACCTGAAGTTGCAGGGCAGCGACATCTACCTCCGCAGTCACCGTTTCCCGGCAGCCGTTTTCATCCTCAATGGTGACGGTGAAGGTTCCATTCGGATTGCCCGAAAAAATAGAACTGCTTTGAAAATTGATGCCGTCGAGGCTGTATTGCAGGGCTCCGGTGCCGCCGCTTGCGGTCACGGT
>CAZJYF010000576.1:0-2860 GCA_964549665.1 uncultured Saprospiraceae bacterium | reverse complement strand
TCAAGGCGTTGAATATTGGGCGAACCGGATTATAGCTGATCCTTTGATGACAGTCATTGGATATAACATAGCAAAACGGCAACCCAATCTTGTGAATCCAGCAAGATTATTAAGCGTTCTATGGTTATTTTTCCACATATTCATCTTTCCTCATAGCATGTATTTACACGAAATATTTTGGAAATAAGTGCGGTATTTATTTCACAAAAGCCACCCAACACCGAATCAACCGGATGTGAAGCAGCAATAGCGTCCTACAGGGAATACCTGGGCTAAGGGTTTAGCAAATAGACTAAAACTTCATAGGACCGACAAAACTAAACTTTAGTGGTAAAATATTTGCATAACAGAAGTTTTGAATATCAAACTTCCGCACCGGTGACAGAACCGACATCCTGATAATTTATGAAGTCGAACCCGCCGGTCAGTTTTGCCAATAGGTGGTACTAAAAAATTGATGCAATTATGTATGTACCACTAAAGTGAAGACGTATATGCAAAATGAAGAATATGAAAATATTATTACTTGATAGTAACGACTCATTTACTTACAACATCGTGGATTATTTGAGACGGATTGAAACTATTGATTTTAAAGTCTTAAAAACAGACGAGACCCAAATAAGTGAACTAAACCATTTTGATAAAATCATCCTTTCCCCCGGTCCGGGACTACCCAAAGATTTTCCCAGTATTTTTGACCTGCTTGATAAATATCATTCGTCCAAGTCCATTCTGGGCATCTGTCTGGGATGTCAGGCAATAGGCCAATATTTCGCCGCAAAATTGATGAATATTTCCCCTGTTGTTCATGGCCAAACAAATCAAATCAAAATAATTAAACAATCTCCATTATTTCAAAACCTGCCCATTTCTTTTCAGGTTGGATTATATCATTCCTGGGCCATCGATCGTGAGGATTTTCCCGGCGAATTGGACATTACAGCAATTTCCGAAAATAATGTAATCATGGCTATTGCCTCCAAAGAATACCCGGTTTTCGGAATTCAGTTTCATCCAGAATCGTATATTACGGAATACGGTTTTGAGATTCTGAAAAACTTTGTTGATCTGTGATGGACCTCCAGGCATTTATTGAAAAGGCAAATTTCTATGGAGAAAGGCACATCCCTTTTTTATTTTTATGTGACTTCGAAATGAATAAGCCTCAGATTTATACGCTTAATGAAGTTGCGGAACAAAATATTTTAGCCCAGTTTGGGACCAGAAAAACATTTCAGGATAACATTGTTTCGAAAGAAGAACTCCGATTGGAAATCTTTCCTATGGACTATAAAGAATACGTGAAAGCCTTTGATTTAGTTATGGAGAATATCTGGGCAGGCAATACCTATTTATTAAATCTCACCTTTCCAACCACCATTAAGACGAATAATTCTTTAATAGATCTTTTTTATCGCGCCCGGGCGCCGTATAAACTTTTTTTCAAGGATCAATTTATTGTGTTCTCACCGGAATGTTTTGTAAAGACACATCATAATTCCATCTATTCTTATCCGATGAAAGGAACCATTGATGCTGATTTACCCAAGGCAGCAAAACAGATTATAGAAAACACCAAAGAGGTATGGGAGCATCACACGATCGTTGATTTAATCAGAAATGATCTGGCTATAGTTTCAAAAAATATTACTGTCACAAAATTCAGATTTATTACAAAAATTCGTACAAACAGGAAGAATTTACTCCAAGTAAGTTCTGAAATTCGGGGGGAACTGCTAAAAAATTGGCAATCCAATATCGGGAATATTTTAGTGGAAATCCTTCCAGCAGGCTCTATCAGCGGGGCGCCTAAACAAAAAACCGTTCAAATCATTCAAAAAGCCGAAAAAATAAAAAGAGAATACTTTTGTGGAGTTTTTGGCATTTTTGATGGCAAAAATATTGACAGTGCTGTCAATATTCGGTTTATAGAAAAAACTCCGCAGGGATTGCAATTCCGCAGTGGCGGAGGAATCACCTCAAACAGTCATCCGCAGGATGAATACTACGAAATGATAAATAAAGTATATGTACCCGTTGGTTGAGACCATAAAAATTTTCAATGGCGAAATTTATAATTTAAACTATCATCAAAACCGCTTCGAGCGCTCATATGAAATCTGTTTTAATAAGAAACCTTTCTCTTCACTGCAAAAAGCCATTTCGATTCCGGATGAATTTTCCCAAGGTTTGGTTAAACTGCGCTTTATATACGGTAAAGATCAATATCAACTTGATTTTTCCCCTCATCGACCAAGCCCAATAAACACTTTAAAGGTTATTGAAGATAACAAAATTGATTACTCACTAAAATTTAAAAACCGTTCACAAATAAATAGGTTGTTTGAACACAGAGGGGATTGCGACGACATTTTAATTGTAAAAAACGGATTTATTACCGACACCTCGATTGCCAATATTATTTTTTACAGCGGCGATGAATGGATAACACCGGCAACGCCTCTGCTAAGGGGAACCTGCCGGGAAAAATTACTTACTGAAGGAAAAATCAGGGAGGCGATAATACAAATAGACGATTTGCACCGATTCGCGAACTTTAGTCTCATAAATGCTATGAATTGTGGCGAATTTTTCCCCACCCCGATTGAAAATATTTATTGATCAATTCACGACACCGAACCTTTTACCGCTTAATGTCACCCTTTCCCGAACTATAAACACGGATTCCCTTTATGAAAAATATTACGTCGCGGTGGCTTGCCTTCTTAATCGTCGGGCTGTTGTTGACCGCCTGTAAAAGCCCCGATTCTTCCCATGATCCTTCCTGTGACGATGTCCTCAATACGATCACGGAGGACATCCCGAATTCCGTGGACCTTATCATCGATGATTCCAC
>CAZJYF010000575.1:0-2868 GCA_964549665.1 uncultured Saprospiraceae bacterium | reverse complement strand
CTCCCACCCGACTAACAATCACTCTAAAACAAAGGAGATTACCAAATCCTCCCCTGAGCCAAATGATTCAATGCTTCGCCTGAGCTATCGGTACTTATTTAACAATCAGGATACTTGCCTTATCATCGCAAAAAAAGCGGTAGAGTTTAGTGAAAAAAGTTACTCCGATCAATCCATCCATGCCAAAGCCCTACTCCAACTCGGAGATGCCTACCGAATCCGCAGTAACTGGGATGAAGCGGAAAAACTTTATTTGGAAGGTAAAGCCCTTTACCAATTACTGGGAATACACGGAAAAGTGGCGAATGCCGATACCAAACTTGGAGCGCTGAACAAAGATAAAGGCAATTACCAAATTGCCATAAAGTATCATCTGAGCGCCCTGGAAACCTGGGAAAACTTGCGGGATACCCAATACATTTTCAAGCCCTACATAAATATTTCCGAGGTTTTCTACCATCTTCATCGACTTGATAAGGCTTACGAATACAACGCCAAAGCTTTGCAAATAGCCGAATTAAAGAACTATGTCGGAGTTAAGATGATTACTTTGAATAATCAGGGAATACTCGAAAAAGAAATTGGCGATAATTATAACAACATGGCAGACACGATGCCATTGCAAAGCGCTCTTTACCGGGATAGCGCGCAGCTTTTCTTCAAGAAGGCCTTGAATAGCTACGAGGAATCTTTATCGGTGGCAAAAAAGGGGAGCAATAAACGAAGAGTAGCAGCTTTTCTGGGCAATCTGGCAGAGTTAAAGATAGCTATGGGCGATTTTGCCGGAGCTATAAAATTGGGCAGGGAAGGGGAACGTCTGGCAAAGGAATTAGGCTCAACCGAACAAATCTTGCACAATAAGATCATCCTGGCCCAAGCCTATCGGGAATCCGGTCAACTTGCCTCAGCAGTATTTCAGGGAGAGGCAGGATTGAAGCTGGCAGAGGATAATAAAATGCTAATGGAAAAGTCTCGTGTCAATGATGTACTTTATTTGACTTATAAGGATTTAGCGCAATACCAAAAAGCACTTACCAATTATGAGGGCTATTGGGAATATGAAAAGAAAATAAGCGATGAAAGGAAGAACAAATCCATTGCCGAGGTAGAAGGCAAGTATCAAAACGAACATAAAGCAAAACAGATCCTTGAACAAAAGAACGACATCCTTGAACTTGAAAAATCAAATGAGAAAATTGAAAGACAAAAAAACTACTTTTTAGGAGGCACACTGGTTTTAGCAATTTTGGGGTTTCTGGGTTTTCAATTGGACAAAACCAGGAGAGAAAGAAATGATAAAAAGGCCTTTGCCGAAGCCCTGATTTTCGCCCAAGAGGAAGAACGGAAACGCATCGCCCGGGACCTCCATGATGGGGTGGGGCAATCCCTTTTGCTCATCAAAAAACAAATGGAATCGACCCATGGAATTACACTCGAAAACAGGAAAATGATAACCGATACACTGGAGGAAGTGCGGTCGATATCAAGAGACCTGCATCCCTTCCAATTGGAAAAATTCGGACTGACAGCCGCTATTGAAGAAGCCATCCATAAGATTGAAGATTCTACTGACCTCTTTATTACCAAAGAGATAGATAATGTCGATGACGTGTTTTTGGATAAAGCGGAGATCCATATTTTCAGAGCAATCCAGGAAGCGCTGAGCAATGTCGTCAAACATGCGGAGGCAACAGCAGCAAAGGTAAGTATCCAATCAGGGAATGATGAAATCGTCGTCAAAGTGCAGGATAATGGAAAAGGATTTGATCATGAATTAGCAATCGTTACATCAAAAAGCCTGGGACTTCGGACGATGTACGAACGGGTTTCTGCCATTAGTGGGAAATTGAAAATTGAACGGGGTTCTCCTGATGGAACCATCATAGAAATTAGAATTCCTAAAAACAAACTTCACAATAAATTATAAAATGCCGATACGCGTATTCAATGCTGACGACCATCCCATTCTTCGCAAAGGGATAACCGACCTTTTAGGCGAAACGGAAGGTATGCAATGGGTGGGGAGTGCAGAAAATGGTGCGGAAGCCCTCGAAAAAATCCGTGCCATCGAGCCGGATGTGGCTCTTCTGGATATAGAAATGCCGCATCATTCGGGTCTTGAAGTCGCCGAAATACTGCTTGCGGAGGGGATAAAAACGAACTTCATTTTGCTTACTCTTTTCAAGGATGCCACCTTTTTGCAAAAGGCGATCAACATGGGCATCAAGGGCTATTTGCTAAAAGAAAGCAGTGAAAAAGAAATTTTAGAATGCATTCGTTCCGTTCATCGCGGGCAAGCTTATGTGAATTCCAGTTTGACCCAATACTTGATATCCAGTAAGAATGTAAAAAATAATGTTTTTGGGAGTCTTTCCAATCACGAAGTAAATATTTTGAGACTTATCGCCAGGCAAAAAACCACGGCTGAAATAGCAGGAATGCTTTTCATCAGTCCCAAAACAGTTTCAAATCACCGCAGCAATATCAGCAAAAAACTCGAATTAGCCGGAGAGCAAAACGCCTTATTAAAATGGGCGATCGAACATCGGGAGTTGCTGAAATAATCTTTGCTTTGCCGAGGCAGCCTTATTGTTCCTTTCTTGCAACCCATTCACCTTGTTTCGGCCCCTGTCGACTTGTAGTGCCGTTATTTTCCGATTCATTTCCAAACCCGATATGTCAAGTCTCCAGACTTGGCACGAAATGTAACACAGGTCTGAGACGTGAATGATACGTGTTCTAAGTCAGGAGACTTAAAACGTTTGGAGGTTGCTGAAGTAAAGGTGATGAAGATTTTTTTGAGTGGCGATTAACGAGCTATTTGAGAAATGTTTACGCTGTTGTTGTTTCCCGTTTGGCTGATGAAAG
>CAZJYF010000574.1:0-2872 GCA_964549665.1 uncultured Saprospiraceae bacterium | reverse complement strand
TTCCTCTTTCGCCTAAAAATTCTTTTTGCCTAAAACATCATAATAGGATTTACCCGATAAAGTTTCAAAATTGGTCAAATCTTCTTTCGGATAAGTATTTTCACGGCAAACTCCGTACTTTCGCGCTTTTTTAAGGACAAAGGATTTTTTAAACCAAAACCGACGAACCCTTTTTACTTTTTTGAGGTATAGGATACCGTTATAAAGTAGAAAGTAATTAGGGATCCAAGTTAGGGCGTAACTTAAAGTTACACCCTAACTTTTCGACCGAAACTAGCGCAGACGTACTCCCACACATTCTTACAAACGCGAATAAAAACATGGAAAAAAGAACGGAAATTTCAGAGATTTTAAAAAGCCCTCAAATGGAGGCAGAGGTCACCGTCAAAGGGTGGGTGCGCGCTTTCCGGGCAAAGCGTTTCATCAGTTTAAACGATGGTTCCTGTTTCAACAACCTTCAGGTTGTGGTTGATTTTGAAAAATTCGATGAGGAACAATTGAAAAAGATAACTTTCCATTCCTGCCTCGCCGTGACCGGTCAGTTAGCCGAATCGAAAGGAGCAGGGCAAGCAGTGGAGGTTCTGGCGGAAACTATCGAAATTCTCGGCGAAACCAATCTCGAAGAATACCCCCTTCAAGCCAAGCGGCAGACCATGGAATTTCTCCGCGAAAAGGCTCATTTTCGAATGAGGACGAACACCTTCGGCGCCGTATTTCGCATTCGACACGCCATCGCTTTTGCGATTCACCAATACTTTAACGACAAAGGCTACTATTATTTGCACACCCCCATCATCACGGGGAGCGATGCGGAAGGCGCGGGTGAAATGTTCCGCGTGACTACCCTCGATGTGGGCAATCCGCCGCGAACGGAAGCCGGCGGCGTTAATTGGAAAGAAGACTTTTTTGGCAAGGCGACGAACCTCACCGTGTCGGGGCAGTTGCAAGGCGAAATCGCCGCTTTGGCCCTGGGGAAAATTTACACTTTTGGGCCCACCTTCCGGGCCGAACAATCACATACCCCGCGCCACCTGTCGGAATTTTGGATGATTGAGCCCGAGGTCGCCTTTTTCGACAATACCGACAACATGGATTTGGCTGAGGATTTTGTAAAACACCTCATCGACCACATCCTCGACCACTACCCCGACGACCTGGCTTTTCTTGACAAACGCATTCAGGACGAAGAGAAAAATATTCCAAAAGAAAAACGCCGCCCCATGGGTTTGGTCGAGATGTTGCGCTTTGTGGTGGAAAATGAATTCGAGCGAATCACTTATTCCGAGGCGATAACTATTTTGCGAAATTCAAAGCCCTACAAAAAAGGCAGATTTGAATTTCCGGTAGAATGGGGCAAAGATTTGCAAGCCGAACACGAGCGTTTTCTGGTGGAGAAAAAGTTTAAAAAACCGGTCATCGTACGCGATTATCCAAAAGGCATCAAAGCCTTCTACATGCGCCTCAATGAAGACGACAAAACCGTCGCGGCAATGGACGTTCTCTTCCCTTACATCGGAGAAGTAATCGGAGGGGCGCAACGAGAGGAGCGCCTTTCCAGGCTGAAGGGACGCATGAAGGAGATGAACATTCCCGAAGAGGATCTGCAATGGTATCTCGACCTGCGCAAATTTGGTGGTTGCCCCCATGCAGGCTTTGGTTTGGGTTTCGAACGGATGGTGCAATTCATCACCGGAATGGGCAACATCAGAGATGTCATTCCCTTTCCCAGAACGCCGGGAAATGCAGCGTTTTAAGGTGGTTCTGAGTTCAATGTAGAAATTTTCATTTAAAATACACTCCTCTACCTGGAGCTTTGAAAAGATCATTATCTCAAGAGGAAAGCTGGCTATAGGGTACTATCAATTGCGCTGCCCTTTAGGAAGAACTATCAATTGCGCTGCCCTTTAGGAAGGACTATCAATTGCGCCGTCCTTTAGGGCGGTGAACAGGGTAAAGCAAATCCTGACTTTAGTCATCTATTCTTCCAATTTGGTTAATATTCGGACAATGTTTGGCTAAAGCCTAAAACTTTCTCATTATTTATCACCGCCCTAAAGGACGGCGCAATTGAAGGATATTTGAATGAATAAAAAATGACCGATCGGCTATCGGTGTTCCAATTATGCTTGAAGTACAAAACCTAACAAAGACCTACCAAAGCGGCACTAAGTCGCTCACTGTTCTGGAAGATGTCACCTTTTCCATCGGGCAAGGAGATGCCTTTGCCATCGTTGGTCCTTCGGGAAGTGGAAAAACGACTTTGTTGGGGCTTTGTGCCGGACTCGACCGCGCGACCGCCGGTTCTGTCGTTCTAAACAACATCCAACTCGACAAACTGAATGAAGACGAACGGGCGGCTGTTCGCAACCAATACGTAGGCTTCATTTTTCAAAATTTTCAGCTCATACCAACCCTGACGGCGCTGGAAAATGTGATCGTTCCGCTGGAATTGAGGGGCGAAAAAGGCGTGTTTAAAAAAGGGATGGAATTACTCGAACGAGTCGGTTTGGCTGACCGCCACGACCATTATCCCGCCCAACTCTCCGGGGGCGAACAACAACGCATTTCCATCGCCCGCGCTTTTTCCAACAACCCGAAAATCCTCTTCGCCGACGAACCCACCGGCAACCTCGACGCCGAAACAAGCGCCAAGGTGGAGCAAGTGCTTTTTGATTTAAACAGGGAAGCTGCCACGACGCTGGTTTTGGTTACACACGATGTCGAACTCGCTAAAAGGACCCAGCAAATTATCAGATTAAAAGGCGGTAAAGTCGTTTCTGAGTAAAAAACTGAAATACAGGTATTCAGGTGTTGCCTCGGTAGGGTGGCTTTGGGGATAGCAACGAGGAGATGCCTGAATACCGAACATAAG
>CAZJYF010000573.1:0-2879 GCA_964549665.1 uncultured Saprospiraceae bacterium | reverse complement strand
AAAAATTGTACGAAGAACATTTGGGGCAGCCTTTCGGCAAAACGAGGATTGAGTACAAATTATAGGGAAGTGAAATTCGCAGTTTCCATTAATAAATCTTACCACTAAATTTTTGAAATTAATTTCACACAATCAACAAAATCATCCGACATGAAAGCAATGAAACTCCTATTTTCAATTCTGGCAATGGTATTTTTCTGTGGCGTGTCGCAGGCGCAAGCACCAAAAGACGACAATGAGGGCAAGGAAAACCACCAAATAATCATCATCAAAAAAACGGTGGATGAGGACGGCAATGAGACGATTGAGAAAATTGTCAAAAAGGGGGATGAAGCCGAAAACTATAATTGGAAAGATGCCGCAGAGAAGGATTTCGACCTGGAAAAAATGGGCGACCTCAATATCATCCAATTAGATGAAAATGGGGCCTTGCCGGAAGACCTGAATGAACAGTTGAAAAACCTTTCCATCGAGGTGGAAGCGCTAAACGGTGAAAACCACATCAAAATCATGGGTCTGTCTGATGATGGGGAAGATTTGGACATTGAATGGGATGGTAGCGGGGAAATCCCCGATGACATCAAAAAGGAATTGGAGGAGAAGGGCATTCATCTGAAACAACTGAACGGCAGCAACGATAATTCGTCTGTTTTTCAGGTGAAAGTCAGTGAAAACAATGCCTTTTTAGGTGTTGTGCTTGGCAAAAAAGTGACGGTTGAAAATAGTAACGGGGTGGAGACGGCAAACGTCGAGGGAGAGAGTGAATTAGGAGTAGTCGTCAACCAAGTGGTGGAAGGCAGTGCGGCCGAAGCAGCAGGGCTACAAGCCAAAGACATCATTACCGCCCTCGATGGAAAGCCGGTGAAAACGGCGAATGAACTGACCCAAGCTATCGGTGAAAAAGAACCCGGCGACAGGGTGTCGATTGCCTATCTCCGGGACGGCGAAGCCGCCCAAACGGAAGCGACTTTGACTGTACATAGGGGCGAACACAATTCCTTTAATTACCAATTCGATGATGTTGGAGGCAAAAAATATGAAATTGATGAAGATGGATATCCCCATGTTTTCTTTTTCCGAAATGAAGAAGATGACAAAGATGGCGTTATTAAAAAGCGGAGAATTATTATCATCAAAAAGGGGGGCAGCGAAGATGAGGTCGAAACAGAAGTGACAAATTCCATCGACGAATCAAACGCCAGGGGAAAGGAATCCCGGACACTGAAATTGAAATCTTTCAACGCCTTTCCCAACCCCACTAATGGCGCGTTGCGGGTTCAGTTCACTGCAGAAGCGGTTCCTACGCAAATAAAAATAATGGATGTTTCCGGCAAGGTAGTTTACAAAGAAGAATTGAACGGTTTCGATGGGCAATACGACAACCAAATCGAGATGAAAGATGCGCCGAAAGGAACGCTGCTGCTGAGCATCCGTCAGGGCGAGAAGACCCACACCCAAAAGATTGTTTACGAGTAGTTTAAAACGCTAGCCATAAAATTTGGAATGAAAAAGGCATGATTGGTCGTCATGCCTTTTGTTTTTTCTTTACCTCACGGCAGCTCTCCGCTCATGCTCCAACAACCACTTCTTGCGCCACAGTCCGCCACCATATCCGGTCAATTTGCCGTCCGCCCCAATGACCCGGTGGCAGGGTAAGATGATCGCCAAACAGTTCTTTCCATTTGCCCGTCCCACTGCCCGAACGGCTTTGGGGTTGTTCATTGCTTGAGCTATTTCGGCATAGGAAACGGTCTTTCCGGGTGGAATTTTTAGCAATTGCTGCCAGACTTTTTGCTCAAAGGGGGTGCCGTGAAGTACCAAAGAAAGGTCGAACTTCAAATTGTCGCCATTGAAATAATGCCCTAATTCCTGGTTAATTTGCTCCAGATGCCCATTGTTCCCTGGCAGAATTGGGCAATTGGTTTTTTTTCGAATCAGACGGATTTCATTTTCCAAACCCCGCCGGTCCACGAATTCTAAAAGATGTAAACCCTCTTCGTTGGCAATAGCAAGCATTGCCCCGAGAGGTGTTTCAATCCATTTGGCAAACAAGCAGTTAAGTCGTTCTGCGTGGCTTGGGGTTTCGCCGAAAACTTTTCTGAAAGCCTTCCAAAAGCCGCTCGAAGATTCATAGCCGTTGTTGAGTTGAGCGCCAATGACCGATTTTCCATTTCGGACTTCGTGCAAAGCCACCCCCATGCGACGGGCGCGTTGGTAAGCATGGAAAGTCATACCGTAATGTTTTTGGAATTGGCGTCTTGCCGTGGAAGGGTCAATGGCAAGTTTTCGCAAATCTGCTTCCGATATTTTTTCCCCGGCTGATTGCTCCACCATTTTGCAAAGCTGCTTCACCAAGGCAGGAGTTTGCTTATTTTTTTCCATCGGATGGCAGCGGGCACAAGGCCGATACCCGGCATAAAGCGCCTGTTGTTGGTTGGAAAAATACTCGACATTTTCGGGCTTTGGTTTCTTCGCAGGACAGGTGGGGCGACAAAAGATGCCGGTGGTTTTGACACCAACGTAAAAAATCCCTTCAAAAGTGGAATCCCGCTTCAAAAGAGCTTGATAAAGGATGGTGGATGGTGGTAAATTTTTCATAGCTGCAAAATACGGGTAATTTGAATTTGCCTGCATCCGTTTTTCAGGCAACGAATTTTTGCTTGATGCAATGATTGAAATTTTTACTTCCCATTTTCTTTTTACTTTTTCACAACAATTTGCTAGAATTAGCCCTTTTTTAATTCTCGTCCTTTTCAATAACAGTTTTATTTTTATGAAAAACAACTTTTCCATCCGGCTGGCAGAAAAAAAAGATGCTGAAGGAATATTGGATATTTATCGGCCCTTTGTAGAAAACACGGCCATTTCTTTTGAAACGG
>CAZJYF010000572.1:0-2887 GCA_964549665.1 uncultured Saprospiraceae bacterium | reverse complement strand
ACAAACAAAAAGAATGCGGCGGAAAGTGAAAAGAAGATGCGGGAAAGGCCGAGACCCCGCCGTTTCTTTTTTTCAATGAAAGCGGAGCATGACATCGAACAAATGCTTGCGGCCGAAATGGCGAAACTCGTTGACAGAATCTTCGTTTGTAACTCCCCGAATTCTCCACTCAGCACTGATATAATGGCGATGAGTGCCGTGAGTCCTAAAAAGCCAAGAAAGGCTTTTAACGAAAGTTTTCTAATTTGAGTGAAGTCCATTGTTTTCAAGTTGTTAAGGGTGTTCTTTTTTGAAGCAATTCCAAAGTTTTAAAATCAATTCAAAAAGTAGGAGCGAAGGTAGGCTTTTATTTAAAAAAATAAATACTTTTGGGCTAGTATTAGAGTAACAGGTGTGAATATCTATAAATAATAAATTTAACCAGAAAAAATTATGGAAAATAACAAACAGAGATACCCAAAAGAAAAAGAATGGCAGCGGAAATCGCTCTTTTTTGTTTCCGGTCTTTTGGCATTTGAAACCCTGACTGGGCTGTCCATTTATTTGCTTCCGTTTAGCATTTCCAATCAGGTCATGGTGCTGTTGCACACCATTGTGGGGTTAATTTTTGTTGTTCCTTTTGCCATTTACCAAATTCGCCATTGGCGGGTCTACTATTCCAGAAAAATGAACCACTTCAAATTGACGGGTATTCTGTCAATGATAATTACCATTGTGGCTGGAATTACTGGTTTTACGTTGACCTACCAAGCCATTTTTCAACCGAAAATAAGTCATGTTTGGGATCAGGTGCACCTCATTTCAACCTTTGCTTTAATTGCTTTTGTGGTTTCCCACACGGTTTCGGTTATGGTTCGAGATTATAAAGCCCACCAAACCGAAGCCATCAAGCCGGTCATAAAAGCAGAGAGACGGTATCTGACAAATACAATTTTAATTACCGCTTTCCTGTTTGCGGCCGTGGCGGTGTGGATGTTCAGTTATGATACCGTAAAATTGAATAATGACTTCCCCGAAGATTACAGTTTCCTCTACGGCAAAGACCGCCCTTTCGCTCCAAGTTTGGCGACTACAAGTACCGGAAAAGCCTTTGATGCCCGGTCATTGGGCGGTTCGGAGAGTTGCGGGACTTCGGGATGCCACGAAGAGATTGTCAAAGAATGGAAGGTGAGCGCCCATCGCTTTGCGGCGATGGATTTGGGTTTCCAAAAAGTTCAGACGGTCATGGCCAAACAAAATGGCCCGGAATCCACCCGGTATTGCGGGGGTTGCCACGACCCGGTTTCTCTTTTTTCGGGTACGAAGAACATTTTTGTGAAAGATTTGACCAACCAAATGGGGTTTCAGGAAGGGATTTCCTGCATTTCCTGCCACGCCATAAAAGAGACGGACATCGAGGGGAACGCAAATTACACCATGACGCAGCCCCGCCGCTACATGTATGAATTGAAAGAGGGTAAGACTGCCCGTAAATTGAGAGATTTTCTCATCCGTTCGTATCCCCGCTATCACATCGAGAGTTTGCAGCACAAGCTGTTCAAGAGTCCCAAATTTTGTGCGGCCTGCCACAAGCAGTTTATCGACAAAGAGATCAACAAAGTGGGATGGGTTCAGCTTCAAAATCAATACGATAACTGGCGCAAAAGCCGGTGGAACCATCCCGGCGATGCCACCAAAACGATTGAATGCAGGGAATGCCATATGCCCCTCGTGGATTCGAAGGACCCCTCCAATGGGGATGACCTCGATTACAATCGATCGGTAGATGACGGGAAACACCGCAGCCACCGTTTTTTAGCGGCGAACCAATTTATGCCCGCTGCATTAAAGCTTCCAGGAGCCAAAAAGCAAATTGCATTGACGAAAAAATGGCTTCGGGGTGAATTTGAGGTTCCCGAAATCAAAGATAAATGGAAGGAAGGACCCGCCATTCCCATTGAACTGGTTGTTCCCAAACAAATAATTTCCGGGAAGGAAGTAAAAATTAAAGCTTTGATTACCAATAACAAAGTCGGTCATGAATTCCCAACGGGCCCGCTCGATATTATTCAGGCTTGGGTAGAGATCAGCGTGAAGGACCAGGATGGGAATATTATTTTCACATCCGGGGATCGGGACAAGGATCATTTTATAAAGCCGGGTTCTTTTATGTTCAAGGCAGAACCCGTCGATCAATACGGCAATTTAATTGACAAGCACAACCTTTGGGAAATGGTGGGTGTGCGGTACCGGCGAGCCATGTTTCCGGGTTTTTCGGATAAAGCGGAATTTTCTTTCCTTTGTCCTTCGGCAATGACGACGGCAGGAGAACCTTTGGAAGACAAGGAATTTAATTTTAAAGTGCCCGGACATAGAGTCACCGAACTGCATATTTCGGCAAAGTTGCTGTACCGGAAATTCGACCAATACCTTTTAAATTTCCTGTTCGGTGCGGATGCTGGAATTACTTCAACCGTAACGGTCCTTTCAGAAGATAATAAAACGGTGAAAATAATACCGGAAAGTTGATAAGATTCGAGTATGAAGAAATTAACACGACGAAAGCGACAGTTGCTTATTACCTCGGTGCTGGGTATTTTTTTATTTTTCACATTGTTAATTGTATTTTGGGTGGGTACTTCAGCAGATGCCCCTTACCGGCCGGGAGAAGATATCGAGGGCTTGACTGCTGAACTATCTCGATCTATTCCTTCCGATTACCCGAAAATTTCCTTCACCGATGCATCAAAACAAGCGGGAATTGAGTTCCGGCATTTTTACGGAAAACGCAGCACTCAACTTCCCGAAGATATGGGTTCCGGTGCCGCTTGGGGCGATTACGACGATGACGGTTGGCTGGATTTGTTCGTTGCCAACGAAGTAGGACCGCTTTCCCTAACGAAGGAAG
>CAZJYF010000571.1:0-2914 GCA_964549665.1 uncultured Saprospiraceae bacterium | reverse complement strand
CATTGAAAAAATTTAGTATTAAACAAGGCAGAAGTAGTTCGTTGCATTGCAAAGCAAAATTCAATCAGGTTCTTGAAAAAGACAAAAACAGTGTTGAAAGCTGGAAGAATTTCAGCGATATTTGCAGGAATTTTTAGCCCTACTAAAATCGAAGCATATTCTGCAATCAAAAATCACAGATATTATGACTGATTATTCATTTGTTTTCAATGCCCATCCTGCCTACATCGAAACGATGTATGAAAAGTATCTGAACCGTGCCGAATCGGTAGAGGAGGGTTGGCGCGTTTTTTTTAAGGGCTTTGATTTTGCGGCAAAGGCGGGGAGTGGGGTGGCAGTTGCAGATGGCAAGGCGACTGGTTTGCCGGAGGTCATCAAAAAGGAATTTCAGGTTTATTCGCTGTTGAGGGCTTACCGCAACCGGGGGCACTTGCTTTCCAAAACCAACCCCATCCGCGAACGACGCGACAGACATCCAAATCTGCAACTTTCGGATTTTGGGCTTTCGGAGTCCGATTTAGACCAAAAATTTATCGCGGGCAATGAGGTCAAAGCGCTGCAAAATCCTACGCTTCGTGAGCTTATTCGGCATCTTGAAACGGTATATTGCGGGCATATTGGTTTTGAATATCACCACATTCAGGACAGGGCAAAGCGCCGGTGGATTCGCAACAAAATTGAAACCCGTCACCCGGAACAGCAGTTTAATTTGACCGTGGAGAAGAAGCGCCGCATTCTGGAAAAATTGAATGGGGCCGTCGGCTTTGAAAAGTTTTTGCACACCAAATACGTCGGGCAAAAGCGGTTTTCGCTGGAAGGGGGTGAAACCACGATTCCCGCCATCGATGCCATCCTCAACATGGCTGCCGATAACGGGGTGGAGGAGTTTATCATCGGAATGGCGCACCGGGGCCGCTTGAACGTGCTGGCGAATATTATGGGCAAGACCTACGAGCAAATTTTCAATGAATTCGAAGGCATGGCAAAGCCGGATTTGAGCTTCGGCGACGGCGACGTAAAGTACCACATGGGCTATTCCTCTCAAGTGGTCACTATGAGCGGCAAGCGGGTGCATTTGAAATTAGTGCCGAATCCCTCGCATTTGGAAAGCGTTGACCCCGTGGTGGAGGGATTTGCGAGAGCCAAGGCGGACATTTTGTACGAAAGCGATTACGACCGCATCCTTCCGATTTTGATTCACGGCGATGCCGCCCTGGCCGGCTTGGGGGTCGTTTATGAAACCGTTCAGATGAGTCAATTGGATGGCTATTACACCGGGGGAACGATTCATTTCGTCATCAACAACCAAATCGGTTTCACCACGGATTTCGACGAAGCCCGATCTTCGACCTATTCCACCGGCGTTGCCAATGTGATTCAAGCCCCTGTTTTTCACGTCAATGGCGACGACCCGGAGGCGGTTATTTTTGCGGTCGAACTGGCCCTGGAATATCGGCAAAAATTTAACAACGATGTGTTCATTGACATGGTTTGTTACCGACGGCATGGGCACAATGAGGGCGACGACCCTAAATTTACGCAGCCGGAGATGTACGAAATTATTAGCAAGCACCCCAACCCCCGTGAAATTTACCTGAATTTGTTGCTCGAAAGAGGGGATGTGGAAAAGGACCTTGCGGAAAAACTGGAGAAGCAATATTGGGACATTCTGCAAGCGCGGCTGGAAGAGGTTAAAGAACATCCCCTGCCGTACGAATATCAACCACCCGAAGAGGCTTGGCGTAAATTAAAGAAAAAGACCACCTACCGGGACCTTGAGGTCTCTCCCAAAACGGGGGTGGACATGTCCACCATAGACAAAATAATCACCCACCTGATGACCATACCCGATTGGCTCAATCCAATTGGCAAGATCCGGCGGGTGTTGAAAGGCAAACAAAAATTGCTCGACCAGGGGAAGCTCGATTGGGCCATGGGCGAATTGCTGGCCTACGGAACGATCCTGCTCGACGGTAGCAACGTGCGAATGAGTGGTGAGGACGTGCGCCGCGGCACTTTTTCCCACCGCCATGCCGTCTTGCACGACAATGGCACTAACCGGACGTACAATCGACTGAATAGCATTCAGGAAAAACAGGGCAAATTATTGATTTACAACTCTTTACTCTCTGAATTTGCCGTTTTGGGATTCGAGTTTGGCTACTCCCTCGCCACTCCCGACCACCTCGTTATTTGGGAAGCTCAGTTCGGTGATTTCTACAATGGCGCCCAGACGATTGTCGACCAATACATCACCGCCGTAGAGAGCAAATGGCGCAGGATGAGTGGATTGGTGTTGCTGCTGCCGCACGGCTACGAGGGACAGGGTTCGGAGCATTCGAGTGCGAGAGTCGAGCGTTTTTTGCAATCCTGCGCAGAACTCAATATGACCGTGGCGAATTGTACCACACCTGCGAATTTCTTCCACATCCTTCGCCGGCAATTGGCGCGTCCTTTCCGAAAACCCCTGATTGTGATGACCCCGAAATCCGGTCTGCGCCACCCCGAAGTCATTTCCGACCTCGCCGACTTTGAAACAGGTACGCGTTTTCAGGAAATCATTGACGACCCAACAGTGGAAACCCGAAATGCCAAAAAGATAAAACGCCTCTTGCTTTGTTCGGGCAAGATTTATTATGATTTAGCCGATAAACGCCGGGAAGACGAGCGAAAAGACATCGCTATTGTTCGCCTCGAACAGTTGTATCCCCTCCCAAAGATACAATTGGAAAACTTGTTTAAAAAATATTCCAATGCCACCATTTACTGGGTGCAGGAAGAGCCATCTAACATGGGCGGCTGGCAATATATCCTTTCCTATTTACACCACAAAGGCATGAAGATAGTTGCCCGAAAATCCAGCGCCGCCCCGGCAACGGGCTATAAAAAAGTGCACGAGGCGCAGCAGAAGGAT
>CAZJYF010000570.1:0-2915 GCA_964549665.1 uncultured Saprospiraceae bacterium | reverse complement strand
CGCCGCCGATGCCATCCTTCGCATTCCGGGCGCCTCGGTGGTGGATGGCAAATATGTGGTTGTTCGGGGCTTGGGCGACCGCTATTCCAATGCCTTGCTAAATGGACAGCAGTTGCCGAGTACCGACCCTTACCGCAATAGCACCCAACTCGACCTCATCCCTGCCAACATGCTGGAAAATATCATCTCCAGCAAGACGTTTACCCCTGACCAGCCGGGAAACTTTACCGGAGGCAGCATCAATATCAAGACCAAAAATTTCCCGGAAGAATTTGCCCTGCTTGCCTCCGTTACCACCTCCTACAATACGCAAAGTTCTTTGCAAAATAACTTCCTCACCCACGGGGGTGGGAAAAGAGATTGGCTTGGATATGACGATGGCACCAGAGCGTTGAGCGACTTCAATCGGGATCCTTCCACCCTCGAAGCACTTAGTGCCAGTTCCTATATCAGGGCCCGGCACAATGGTGATTTGGCCAATCTCATCGAACGCTCTTCTGACGGTTTCAACGCGAATTTTTTGCCAATTTCCGACCGAAGTCCTCTGAACACCAGTGTTTCTTTTTCTGTGGGAAACCAGATTAAGTTGTTCAAAAATCCCTTGGGTTTTCTATTCGGTGCCAATTTCAAACGGAACTTTTCCTTTTATGAAAATGGCCATTTCAACTATTGGGAATTGTCGGGTGCCAATGCAACTCAGTTGAGCCCTTATTACCAACTTCAAGATACGAGGGGAGTCGAAAACCCAAATTTGGGGGGCTTATTTAATGTAGCCTACAAATTAGGCAAGGGCAACGAAATTTCCTTTAACGCTTTGTATAATCACGATGCTGAAAAAACTACGCGCTATCTTGCTGGGGATTATCCTGGCATTCTTTCAAGCGGGCAATTCGAATCCAGAGTGCTGGGGTTCAAGGAGCGCGAATTAAAAAGTTACCAAGTTAGTGGAATCCATCAAATAACAAAACAGGGTTTGAAATTTGAATGGGGAGGAAGCCTTGTCAAAGTCAGCCAATTGGAACCAGATCTGCGGCAAGTAGCCAACAGTTTTAAAATCACACAGGGAGAAATAGACACTTCCTTTGCGTTCAGCCGGGCTGAATTTGACCTCCCCTTCCACTATTTCCGCGATTTGTCGGATAAGCAATGGTTGGCGAAAGCCGACCTGACGATTCCCTTTGCGCAGCAATTAAGCAAAGCAAACAAATTCAAAATGGGTTTCATGCATTCTTCCAAAGACCGCGTTTTCGATGAGTCAACCTGGCAGTTGAATGACCGATCCAATGTGGGCATTTCTTACGATGGCAATCTTAATCAGTTTTTTAGTGATGAGAACATCGGTTTTATCGGAATTGACAACAACAATCGTTTTCAGGTTGGGAACTATTGGCAGGATGCCCAAATCACCTCGCGGAAAAATAGCTACACCGGCAATGAGACGGTGACGGCACTCTATGGGATGGGCATCTTCCAATGGAAAATGCTGAAAGTCATTGCCGGGGCAAGGGGCGAACGAACCGACATCAGCGTGCAAAGCAGAGACACCACCGAAGAAAAGGGTAAAATTGACAAGTACGATATTTTGCCTTCTCTGAATTTGATTTACGCGCTGAATGACAAAACGAATATCCGTGCTTCCTTCACACAAACCCTTTCCCGCCCCAATATGCGCGAATTGGCACCCTTCTCTTCGGCGGATTTCAACGGGGGCATTCGAATCACGGGCAATCCCAATTTGAAGCGAACGCTGACGACCAACTACGACCTTCGCTGGGAGTTTTTTCCCAAAATAGGCGAACTGATTGCCATCAGCGGTTATTACAAATCTTTTAGCAACCCGATTGTCAAATCCTATTTGGTGCAGGCAGCCAACCCGGAAATTCAATTCCAGAACGTTGACCAAGCCCGGGTCTTTGGCCTTGAATTGGAATTGAGAAAACGCCTCGATTTCATTTCTTCTGCCCTTTCTGATTTCAGTTTTACAACCAATTTATCGCTCATAAAATCCACCATTGACATTCCAGCAGATGAAGTGGAGGTAATAGATAAATTCAACCCCAGCAAAGGTAGTACAAGGCCATTTACCGGACAGTCACCCTTCCTTTTCAATGCGGGTTTGAACTATATAAGTGACCCTCTCGGGCTGGATGCCACGCTGGCTTTTAACGTTTTCGGAAGACGACTTTCGGAAATCAGTCAGGGGCAAACACCGGATATTTTTGAAAATCCAAGACCCCAACTAGACCTTTCCGTTAAAAAAAGAATCAACGACCATTTTGGTTGGCGGTTCAACATTCAGAATATATTAAATACAGACCTTATAAAAACGATGGAATTTAAAAACAATGATTTCGTCATTCGACGCTATAAGCGAGGCATCACATTTTCCGTAGGGCTTACTTTTGCCCTTTAAACAAAGTGAAATTATTCTTACTTCAAGATTGAAATGGCAGCCCTCAGTGAAAGTGTGAAAATATAGTTTTATCCATATTCCAAGGCACACAATGAACGACGATACTAATATTACCGAACCAACCTACAAGACATTCATCTTAAATCAAGTGCGGCATACACGCATTATTGGTTTCCTTATAGGAATGTCGATGATGGCAATTTATCTTTGGATGTCCTATGGATTTATCAACTTACTGTTAAATCTATATCATTCTTACCCTGATAATTGGTCTCATGGAGCAGAGAAGATGATTAAAGATGCGGTTATTATTCTCGCCTCACTTGAACTCATTCGTGTCTTCCAGTCTTATTTGTTAATAGGGCGCGTCAAGGTTACATTTATCCTGGATGTTGCACTTGTGGTATTGATTGGTGAGCTAATAAGTCTCTGGTATGCAGAGCACAGTGTGATTGAAGTAATTATAAGCATTTTCGTTATCTCAGCGTTGATAGCACTTCGA
>CAZJYF010000569.1:0-2928 GCA_964549665.1 uncultured Saprospiraceae bacterium | reverse complement strand
TGGCAAAGCGCCAAAAGCAAATCGAGGAACTAAAAAAAGCAGCAGAGGATGTGAAGGACGCGGTGGCGGATTTGAAAAAAGAGGGGAAGAAAAAGGGGGAGGAATGATGGTCGTTTATTTACAGGATGTCCGGGTTATAAAAAAATCTCCAATCAACCCCCTTGATTCGACCCCGGATTTAGATTGAAAATCGCTCGGAACGCCTCAAACTCTTCCGGCATTTCCCGTTGAAAATTTTGTGGAAATATAAAGAAATGTGGGATGCTCACGGGAAGCGGTTCAATATCCGGCAGACCATTCCACTTCGAAATGAATGCATAACCGACGCCAGAACTTAGGCATATTAGAGCAGAAAAATGTAACTTTGGAAAAACTCAAAAAGATGAAAAAGGAGAGTCCAGTACTTAGCCAACTCAATCCGGTATATTTCTGGGATGCTGACCTCGACAAGTTGAATGAACAAACCGATGCGGACTACATCATTCGCAGAGTTTTTGAATTGGGAGACATCGAGGAAATCGGGCTGGTGCATGGTTGGTTTGGCAGGGAACTTTGTCGCCTAGCATTATTGTCAGCAGAATATTTGCGAGAGGCTGCCATTATTCAAGGCATGGTTTTTTTGGATATCCCGGAACGCCGCCTTTTTAAAAGCGCTTCTAAAAAACAACATCACGCCGTATGATCCCCCTTCATTTTGAAACGATTACCCCTGTGATGCACCGGGTATTGAAGGCACTCATGGAAACCCCTGAACTGAAGCATTTCCGATTGGTCGGCGGAACGGCTTTGGCATTGCAACTCGGGCATCGTATTTCGGTGGATTTAGACCTTTTTACTGACCAAAGCACCGATTTTTCCGATTTGAGAAATACCATCCCTGCAAAATTTCCTTCTGCCACTTTCCTCGCTCAATCTGTCAACGGTCAGACTTGGGCTATTGAGGGGGTGAAATGCGACTTGTTTGACTGGAAAGTGCCGTTTAGTCAAGCGCCTGTTCAGGTTGAAAAACTACGCCTTGCGAGTTTGGATGATTTGGCAGCCTATAAACTGGAGTCTTTTTCCAACCGGAAAAGTGAAAAAGATTTTCGGGATATTGCAGAAATACTACAGCACTGGACTTTTGAACAAGTGCTGCAAACTTTTCGGAAGCGTTATCCATTTATGCAAACCGGAGTGGTCATTCCTCCACTGCTATCGCCTGAATCAGTAATCAGAGATTCAAATATTCGGATGTTAATAAAGGAGTCTTTTGAGGAGGCTGCAACCAGAATTCAAAAAGCCATTAAAAGCTACGAAGAAGAAATTGCACAAAAAGCTCAAAAACAGACCACAGAAAGAGAAAAGAAAATACTCGACCTCATCAAAAAAAAGAAGAAAAAATAAGGCAACGTAAAACCCAATTAACCCTCCTGACCCAAGCCCGGATTTTGATTGAAAATCTTTCGAAACCCCTCAAATGCTTTCGACAAGCTCTTACAGCCGAAAAACCCACTTCGTACCATTGCCCCCGTCAAAACTGATACATTGCAAGGGTATGTTTGGATAAGTGGTGTTGAATATTTTGTATTTGTTTGGTTTGTACAAATTCCCGGACCATTTTACTTCCCAGGCATGTTGGAATTCTTCCGTGACGATAAAATCAACTTCCTGTTTGGCTGTTGTTCGCCAAAAACGAATTTGGGCATAAGGATTATTTTCGTTGAAATGATTGAACACATAATTTTCAAGCAATTCACCTTTGTCTTGCCTTGAGTGGATGTCCGAAAAGCGGTTCAAAAAAGCATTGCGCAAGCCGAGGTCGTTAAAATAAACTTTTGGCATTTTGGTCAATTCTTTTCTCCGGTTTTGATAAAAAGGTTTTAACAGCCTGATATGAAAACTCTTTTGCATGACGTATAAATAATTTTCAACGGTTCTTATATCAAGTTGTAAAGTCCCGGAAAGCTCATTCTTATTTACCAAATTGCCAATTTGGTCAGCCAGGATGGAAAAAAGAGCAAAAAACTTATCTGTCTTGCCTAGCCCGGAATCCAAAATATCTCTTTTAATATATGCTGTTTTCAATTCATTCAATATTTCAATTTTGTCTTCTCTGGTTTTTGCCAATACCACGTCGGGATAACCACCATATTTCAAAAACTCAAGAAATTCTCTATCTATGGCCATTTTTTTTAATGATTGATAATCCTCCCTCTTTCGCATGAAGTTTATTTCATCCAGCAATTCCTCCTGATTTTGGGCTTTTAAATATTCCGGGAAAGAAAAGGGGTACAGATAAAAAAGCCGTTTTCGTCCCGCCAAAGAATCCGTGAATTTTTTATCGATATAAAAAGCGCTACTTCCGGTGGCAATCATTTTAATGTTGGGGGCGTAAGTGTCGAAAAGGTATTTCAAAAAGTGAGACGGGTCATCCAAATATTGCACTTCATCGAGCAGCAAAATGACCGGCTTGGTCAAGCTCTTGTCAAGAACAGGGGGTGGAACGGATTTAGTAAACCTGAAAATATTATTCGGATGCTCGTTTAGTTGAGTTGTAATTTCCGGTTCTTCAATATTTATCAGGTAAACTTCCTCTGCTTTGTTCAATTCCCGGTACAGTTGCCTGAGCAAAGTAGTTTTCCCTACCTGCCTTGCCCCGAGGACGATGGAAAACTGTTTTGCAGCTAAATGTTTGTAAACGGATTTGTAAATCGTTCTTTCAACCATTTTCCTTTTTTACAAAAATAGATAAATTTAGCATTACGATGCTAAAAATATCCGATAAAATTTACACTGCAATGCAATAATTATCTATTTTTACAACATTTTATTTCCCGTCCCCCTATCTAAATTTTTTTTCAAAAAAGTGAAATGAAACAACCATGACTAAGGAATTAGACACACAGGGGGATGATTATATCGCTTAAACTCAAAAACATACGGCCGTTA
>CAZJYF010000568.1:0-2931 GCA_964549665.1 uncultured Saprospiraceae bacterium | reverse complement strand
TCTTCGATTTTCACCCCTTCAGCCGGGTCATTTTTAATCAAAAGCGGCCCGTCCATATCCACATAGTCGAGGAGGGGAAGCAGGTGGGCGATGGCGCTGATGCCCACGGAAGACTCGGTCATGCAGCCCACCATCACCTTCATTCCAAGACGGCGGGAATGGGCAATCATCCGGCGGGCAGGCGTCAACCCACCGCACTTCATCAGTTTGATGTTGATGCCGTGAAAGCGGCCGTGACATTTTTCGACATCCTCCTCTTTCCGGCAACTTTCGTCGGCAAAAACGGGAAGGGCACTACGGCGAAAAACCTCCTCCATTCCTTCCCAATCTTCTGCTTGCAAGGGTTGTTCGATAAACTCGACCTTCAATTTTTTCAGTTCCCTCGATTTTTCGATGGCTTCCTTAACCGACCACGCACAATTTGCATCTACCCGGAAGACGGAATCGGTGTACTTTCGCAAGGTTTCAATGATTTCAATGTCCTTGTCAGTACCCAATT
The DNA here is from genome assembly GCA_964549665.1 of uncultured Saprospiraceae bacterium. Classification (GTDB taxonomy): domain Bacteria; phylum Bacteroidota; class Bacteroidia; order Chitinophagales; family Saprospiraceae; genus CAZJYF01. Next base: position 2,432 of record CAZJYF010000568.1, on the reverse strand, counting down.
TAATTTTGTAAACCGACCAAGGCTGTGTCTCCATTTTTTCCACCATTTTGTCAATGGTATCGATGCCAATGGTCAGATTGGTATTGGGCAAATTATTCAAATTCAAACCCCATGTTTCGTAAAGTGGCTTACCCAATTGCCTGGCGTAAAGGTCATTAACTGCCTCATCGAGGGCGCACTGAACGAAGGGATGCTCTTCCAAAAGATCTTGAAAATCGGTCCAAAACGATTCGGGATGTGCCATTTTTTGCCCTTGAATCCAGGGGCGAATTTTTTCCAGCACCTCTGTCATTTCCTCGATACTCGTGTGGTAATAAAGGCTGGCTGTCGCTTCCCCGAAGCCACTTAATCCATTTTCCTGAAGTTCGACAATCAAGGTTTGCTGAACCGTTCGGGATTCTCTGGAAATAGCAAACCGGTGTTTCAATTCTAAATCAAAGGTGTGAATGCGCAGGATCATTTTTCTTCTTTTGTGGCAAATGAACTAACTTTCGCCATACTTTTCACTTGCCCAATTCAAAAAGACGAAAAAAATTATTGAAAGATTAGCAAATGAAACGAACCGCCGTTCTCCTTATTTGGGCGCTTGCCCTCCTCGGATTTGCAGGGACTATTAGCCTCGTTCAAAATGAATTAGCATCGGGGAATATTTGCCCCCAACTGGCGGGCATCCCCGCCTGCTACCTCATTTTTGGCTGCTTTGCCTTGGTGCTAATCTCTCATTCCGGAATTTTTAAAGACCGATCATTGTTCTTTTTTACCGGTGCTGGGATCGCCTGGATAATGGCAACAGTTGGCACTTCCGGAGAAATTTTTGGCTGGATGGAATGCCCAAAAACGGAAGGAGGCATTCCGATGTGTTACCTTTCCCTCGCCATTTTTTCTTCTCTGCTGATTCTGAAAATCATTCAAATCCGGTTGCGCTAATTCAGTTGGCAGTTTGCAGTAAGCAGGTGGCAAGGTTGCAAAACTGCTTACTGCATACTGCCAACTGCACTACTATCCCGCTTCATTATAAAGGTCGCATTAAGCGCAGGATTCAAAATAGTATCCCGCCGGCCGGAAGGGTAGCTAATCGCGATAGATTTTACCGAAATTTCTCCTTTCAGGCCAAACGTCAGCGTATTGGTTTGGTCGCCGGCAAGTCCTTCACCGACGACATAAACATCGGACAAGTGCTTGCCGCTTCCCGTGACAACCTCCACGGCAGCACCGGAATTTTCGCTTTCCTCCCGAAATCGAACTTTCAGGAAAGGATGGTCGCCCCCATCGTTGAGAAATGCTTTCACCGGCCCGTCCAAATTCACATAAACCAAATCGGGGTAGCCGTCCTGATTGAAATCGCTGACGAGGGGCGTGAGGGCATAGTTTTTATTCACCGCTTTGGCCTGTTCTTCCACGGCGGAAAAAGTGCCGTCGTCTCGTTGCAGCAAGAAGCGGCAAGGCAGTTTGAAGGCTTTATGGGGTGGGAAGTCCACGTAATTTTCCGCCACGACAAGGTCTTGTCTTCCATCCAAATTGAAATCCTCAAAGACGGCCCCCCACGAAAATTCAAAATCTGCCACCTTCTCTTCTTTGCCAACTTCAGTGAATTCAAAATTGCCGTCGTTGCGAAAAAGCAACCAATCCAATACGAGTTCCTGCTCATCCCTCAGGTCGCCTTTGGCGGCAAATTTGGGAACAGAAGTGCCGGTATTGGAGAAAAAGAAATCCGTCCACCCGTCGTTGTTATAATCGCCAACAGCGATGCCCATTGGATAGCCGAACTTGCCGGTCATGGGATTGGGCATTAGTTTGAAATGTTCCCCGTCCTGATTTTTATAGGTCCTTGCTTCGCCCGTGTCATAAGCCACCACCAAGTCAAGCCAACCATCTTTATCCACATCCACGAAGACCGCCTGAAAGGTGTTGTGGGTATATTCCAAACCTGCTTCCCGGGTCACATCGGTAAAGGTGTTATCGCCATTATTGAGCAACAAGATGCTGTTTGCACCATAATCTAGGTCGTTAAAAATGGTTTGCCCTTCCATGGAATCCAACCGGATGTAGGCACACAGAAAGATGTCTATCTGCCCGTCCTTATTCACATCGCCAAGGGCAAAGGTCGCCGGGCTGGATTTTTCGTTGAGGGGAAGGTCGAGTTTTTCCGAAGTAAATTTTCCCGCATCATTTTTATAGAAAAACACACCATTTTCACGGGCGATAAGCAAGTCCACTTGCCCGTCTTTGTCCATGTCGAACGAAACGGCGCCGAGGGTAGCTGGCTTTTCCTTTTTCGGAAGGTTCACCTTTCGGGAAATATCTTCAAAGGCATTGTCTTTGAATTGAAACAGCCCGTCCTCTTGTCCGTATCCACCCCCGACGAAAACTTCGTCAACGCCGTCGCCGTCCACGTCAATCATAGCCGACCCCATCAGGGGCAGTGATTTTGT
>CAZJYF010000567.1:0-2932 GCA_964549665.1 uncultured Saprospiraceae bacterium | reverse complement strand
CTATTTGTTTCCGGTTCTTAATTGCAAATTAGCTTAAAAAATTTATACCGACTCTCATTTTCTTTTTGTCCGTAAATGTAGGACATCAAACCGTCGGGGGTGGGTAATGCCCCTAAATGAAAATGACCAGCGGGAAATTTAAATTCTTTAATGATCTCAAAGTTTTCATTCAAAATTGAAAGATACAAGCCCTTTCCGCGCGAATCAACTTTGGGAATCAGAAGAAACCGGTAATATAAATTATGGAATTCATCATAAATTAATCTGCCAAAATCCGGGTTTGCAGTTATATGCTTCACCAAAGAAGGTTGGTCTCCTGTCAAACCAAAATAAGGGGATGCAGATTGATTACTATATTTTGAATTGGGGCTGATTTCTTTTATGCGGCTCGTTTTTTTATCATAAACATACACCTTCGAATTAATCTTGAAATTATAAATAATCTTGTCCCTCAAAAAGGTGATATTGGGTGGGTTTAGCAGTCCGTAATTTGTTTCTTTAAAATCCTGGGGGTAATAAACCGGCAATAATTCGACTTCGAATGTTTGCAAACTCAATTTGGCACAGATGCTTCCTTCGTAATGTTCCGGGAAGGACCATTGGTCGTAATCGACCCTTCTGATTGAAAAATAAAGAGCGTTTTCATCCTCGTCAAAATAAAGGGGCCGGTCTCGATGCACATCGATGAATTGCCGGCTAAAATCAATGCAGGAAATATCGGAATTTTCCCGGTTTATCTTTTTTGAAAATTTTATTTCTCCTTTGTCATTTATTAGAAGAAGAGAAAAAGTCGAAACAATGAAAATGGAATCCTTATTGTGATAAAAAAAACCATTTACTTTTGGAATGGCATTTGGTCCTTCCTCGGAAAATGGAATGTTATAAATCCCTCTTTTTTTATCGAAGTCAATAAATTCCAGTTGATTTGCGGGTCTGTTATACCCGATTAAAATTTTCTTTTTGCCGTCCAAAAAAAATTGATCTAAATCGTAATAGTTTATCATGTTTCCCTCAATGGAAATCTTTACTACTTGCGAAGTATCAATTTTACAGCCTTTCGAAAATTCTGATTTTGTCTTTTCCCCTTCTGAAGTCCCCGGCTTTTCATCATCACCACAACCGGCAAAATTGATGAGCATGCAAATTGAAAAAAGAACCAACAATTTTAGTTTGGAAAAGATTGGATTCATATTGGGAAATTAAAAAATATACAGGATTAAGTCAAGGTTGAAGAAACGAAAGTGTGAAGTGCTGAAGTCCAAAAATTTTTTGATTAAGAACCGTCAAAAGGAAAGACAAGAAAACTTTTCGAATTTGTCGGTTGAACTATTTTGACACACATTCAAAAAACCTAAGATTGATTAAATCCTCTTTGGGGTCTTGACCATAATGGTTGACCATAATGCCGGAGGGAGTTGCTAAAGCTCCGTTATAGGTGTGGTATTTTGGTATTTTCATTTCTGCCAAAACATTAAAATCGGAATCGAGAAAAGAAATGCAGGCCCTTTTTGTAACGCCCATAATAGAACCGGGAATTAGCAAAATCCGATAGTACAAATGATGGAATGGGTCGTAGAGAATTTTACCAAACTCCGTATTCAAATTGATGTGTTTAATCATTTCCTGTTGGTCACCCGTTGCTCCAAAGTAAGGTGTTGCCGGGCTTTGAGCAAATTTAGAAAGAACATCGAAGGTTTTGATTTTCCGTGTTTTTTTATCAAAAGAGTAAACTCTGGAATCATATTTAAAATTATAGATTATCTTGCTTTGTGTGAAAAGAAAATTTGGCCAATTTAAAAATCCGTAATAAGTTGTTTTTAATTCGGGTGGATAATAAATTGGTAAGAATTCAAATTCAAAATTATCGAGATTCAACCGCCCACAAATGCTACCTTCATAATGTTCCGGCAAAGTAAATTGGTCATAATCAACCCGCTTTAGGGCACAATAAACTGCATTTTCTTGCCGGTCAAAAAATATAGGTCTGTCCTGATTTGCACTGATATAATATTTGGTAAAATCAATTCCTCGTATCTTGGAATTTGTGTTATTTATTCTTTGGGACAGTAAAAACTGCCCATCTTCATTGATTATGTGCAGGTAATAGTCGCTAATAAGAATTATCGAATCTTTATTGATATAAAAAAAGCTATGAATTTTTCGAACTGAATTTTGCCCCTCATTCGGTAATGGAATTTTGCTTACTACTACTTTTTCGTTGATGTCAATTATTTCAAGCTGGTTAACAATCTTATTGTAGCCAATTAACAATCCTCTATCCTTTTCTGATACAAATTGATCTACTCTATAAATATTCCCCATGTCTAAGTCAATAGGAATAGCTATTTCTAAACTCGAATCAATTTTAACTGCTTTCCAGCCTGTTTTTTCATGTATTCCGTTTGTTAGATTATCGTTGGAACAGTGTGATATTGAAAAAAGGAGTCCTGCCATTCCAATGATTATTTTAAGTTTTCTTTTCATTATTTGCTTTCTGAAAAGGTTTTCTTGTCTTTGTCTAAAAGTCGTTAAAATTCTGCCAAAATAAACCGGGCAGAATTTTAACGATAGAATTTTGGTTCTACTACCATTTTAGCGGAAATGCCTAAATGCTTCAATAGAAATGTTTGAAAATAAAATTTTCAGATGAATCCATTCTTTACAGGGATTGATAGCCAAGCTAAAACAAATAAGGATTTCAAACTCATGTTGCACACTTGAACCGGACTGGGGAGTGGGAGTGACCTTTTTCATTCTTTTTGTATCAAGACAAAAAGGACAACAGGTCGAAAACCAATGATTTAGGAGATTAATTATCTGTTCTTTTCCTTGATGAAAAGAACCAAAAATCAAGACTGAATTTCTTTTTTAACGCTCCAAAGCGACCCAAAATCCTAAACAAAATCAAACTCGCTTTGCTCAAACACGATTT
>CAZJYF010000566.1:0-2937 GCA_964549665.1 uncultured Saprospiraceae bacterium | reverse complement strand
CATACGAGTTAATCCGGATAGAAAAATTTGCCGGAAACGTCCCTTTTGGACGGAAGGCTGAGAACCGAAGATGGTGGAGTAATTACAAAAAATTGACTAATTCAACCATTTTGCATAATTTCGGCGCGTAAATATTTTTGTGCAATGGACCTTTGATTTTAGATTCTGCATTCTTACTTCTTTGCCGATTCGCCAACTTCAAAATGGGATTGGGCAATTTTCAAGTACCTCATAAGTAAGATTTGAGGGGAACTTAATGAGTAAATTTTTTTGATACTATTGCCCAAAGCCCTATGAATGTTTTTTACCGGAAAAACACACAAATCCAAGCAATGTATTTGCGAGATAGCCTTGTGGTGTTACTCTTTTTAATTGGCACCTCCTTTTCAACCATTGAATCAAAATTTCACAAAGCACCTGCCTTGCCGGGGGACGGAGTCTATTCGCTTCTCAGAAGGTATCACCTGGACAAGTTTTCCTGCAACCACACCGAATTTTACACCCTAAATCATCTCGACAAAAACAGCCCGTTGAAAGTCGGTAGATATTATTTCCTGCCCCTGCTGTTGTATAAATTTAACGGAAAAACGATTCGTTCTTCCATCGGCATCGACAATTGGGAACTCGCCAAGCGGATTGAAGCTTACAACGATTCCATGCTGGAGGACGGGTTCCGCAAAAAATCCTTTCGGGAGGACAAAGAATTGTGGGTACCCTATCATTTTTTGAACTGCCCCAATGCGGATATTCCTCCTACCGTTTCTTCCCAAAATAGTGGAGAACTAAACCTTTCCAACAAAGTTGGCGGCAGCCGCATTTTTCCAATTTTTGGAAAAAAATACCAACACGTTCCCATTGGGAGCGATCGACTTCAGGGAAAGGTCTTTTACATCGTTAGCGGACATGGGGGCCCCGACCCCGGGGCCGTTGGCAAAAAGGGAAATTTCGTTCTTTGCGAAGACGAATATGCCTATGACGTTGCACTGCGTCTGACCCGGAACCTCATCGCTCAAGGAGCAACGGCTTATATGATCACGCGAGATCCCGACGACGGTATCCGCGACAAAAAATTTCTCGGTTGCGACAACGACGAGCTTATCTGGGGAAATGACCGCATTTTGCGCGCCCAAAAACCGCGATTGATCCAACGCTCCAATGCCATCAATGCCCTGTATGAAAAACACCGAAAACAGGGCGTTACAAATCAAACGGCCATCATCATCCACGTCGATTCGAGAAGTCGCAGGGAGCAAACCGACCTTTTTTTTTATTATCAAAAGGATAGCGCGAGGAGCAAACAAATCGCCGAAAACTTACAGGAAACTATGCGACGCAAATACAAAAAATACCAACGGAACCGGCACTACCACGGTTCGGTGACCTTCCGTGATTTGCACATGCTTCGGGAACTTCTCCCCGCTTCCGTTTACATCGAGCTGGGCAACATCCGCCATCCCTTTGACCAACAACGCATCATTCTGAAACAAAACAGACAGGCTTTGGCTGACTGGTTGACCGACGGCCTGTAGTAGATTGATTCATTGCAATAATTTGAAAATATTTGACATTTGGATAGAACCCATGTTCGGAATTTTGATGCTTGTTGAGTACGCCAAAATTTATAGTTTTGCAGCAAACGGTTCCCAATGCAGACAGCCTTCCACCTCTTTTTGAAACTCGGCTTCGACCACATCCTCGGTTCGAAAGCCTACGACCACATTCTTTTCGTTATTGCCTTGTGCGCCATTTACAAACTGGTCGAATGGCGAAAGGTGGCCATTTTGGTCACTGCGTTCACCTTGGGGCATTCGTTGACATTGGCTCTAGCCGCCTTGGACCTCATCCGGTTTCCATCCCCCGTTATCGAATTCCTCATTCCGGTGACCATTTTTCTAACGGCCATTTTCAACCTTTTTGTTCCAGGCGAAAAGGAAAAAAGAAGAATCAACCTGAATTATTTTTTCGCTCTGTTTTTCGGGTTAATTCACGGCATGGGCTTTTCCAACTTTTTCAAATCTTCCCTGCTTCCCGGTGAAGAGAATCAATTGGTCGCACAACTTTTTGCTTTCAACATCGGTGTCGAACTAGGTCAATTGGTGATAGTTGGAATGATTCTGGCTACTTCTTTTTTTGCTTTTAATATCGTCAAAATCAAACAGCGGGAATGGACTTTGTTTATTTCCGGGGCAGCAGCAGGAGTTGCCGTCATTTTGATGATGAATGCAAAATTTTGGTAATATAGCACAGGAATTATTACAAGCTAAAAAGTAAAATTCACCTACTTAATTTACCAAAAATTGAATTGTCGGAACCACACGGAAAAGAACAAAATTTTCTACGTATATTTGCAACTTAATTAAAAATGAGGCTGTTTTATTGCCGTTTATCATTAATTTTCAATAACAATCAAAAAGGAATTTGCAATGGCTTTTGAATTCACAGATAACAACTTTCAACAAGAAGTTTTAGAAAGAAAAGGTGTTTCCGTCGTTGATTTCTGGGCAGAATGGTGCGGACCCTGCCGGATGATTGGTCCGATTATCGAGGAACTTGCCAAAGAATATGATGGCAGCAAGGTAAGTATCGGCAAGGTGGATGTTGACCACAATCCCGAAATTTCTTACAAATTCGGAATCCGCAGTATCCCTACCATTTTGATATTCCGGGATGGCGAAGTTGTTGACAAGCATGTGGGCACGACCACCAAATCCAAACTGACCGAGAAAATCGAAATGCAATTGGCCCAAATTGTTTAAAAATAATTGATGTTTTCAATCAATCGAATAAGCAAGCCCTTAAATTGAAGCATTCAGTTTAAGGGCTTTGTCTTTTTGCGTTTTAACGATTCAAAAATTTTCATTCCTTTTGCTTCCTTTCAATAGCAGTCCCGCCTCCCCGTAAACTGGTTCTGAATAGCGACATATTTCAACCCGGATT
>CAZJYF010000565.1:0-2972 GCA_964549665.1 uncultured Saprospiraceae bacterium | reverse complement strand
TAATCGCCACTCAAAAAAATCTCCACTGCATCCTTGCATTTACTCATCTCCGGAAAAATACGAATGACCTTTTTCGATTGGACAAAAATTTACCAAAATAAAAGACGGCCCTGATAGCCATCGTAATGTACTTCTGCTCGTTGGGCAAACGCAGCTTGCCAAGCGTAGGGTAATATTAGCTAAAAGGAGAGGGAACGATCAATCCAAGTTGAAACCACTGCTTTCAGCAATCGATCCGAAGGTCTTCATAATGGCAGTCGGGGCATTCCGATTTTTCAAAACTGAAGGTAGAGGCGGGCACTTCTTTATTGGGAATTAAATTCCCCATGAGTAGGGTGTAGCGCGAACCGTCCTTGCTGAAGGCTTTGATACTAAGTATCGTTGCCGATTTTTTCTCCAGGGTCAACTGCATTTTGGAATATTCGGAGTCTTTATCCAAAGGCTTGAAATCTATCTGTTGCACCAACTTTCCCTTTTCGGAATATTCGTTTATCAGGGTGTAAACGAAAGACTTGGATTTATAAATCCGAAACAAATCTTTCGGCGACATGACGCTCTCCTCTTCGTCCTCTTCTACGCAATTAATTTGAACTTCCTCATTATTTTTTAGGTAAAACCAAATGGTGACGCCATCCGAAACGACGGTTTGGGATTCTAATTCGAGGCGATATTTTTCACCTTCCTGAATCATTCTACCCTTTTGGGTTTCTTTGGGCCGCTCGGGAATTTCGAGGATTAAAGAGAAATTGACTTCGAGGGTCTTGTAGGCTTCGTATTTCTGACGCACTTTTTCGAGGATAGCAGTTGCGGCCGGGTCGGAGTCTTCGGGTTTCGTAAATTGGGTGTTCTGGGTCATCCCGCTGGCGGCGATTCCCATCGCTATTGTGAAAATCAAAAACTTCTGCATATTTTTCAGTTTAATTTTGACTGCTTTCTTCAACGTTCAAGACGAGCGAAAATTGGAGGTGTTGCAAAAGTACGGGCTTAAAGTTTGCTTAAAAAGTAGTTGGCGAGATTAATTTTTTCTCCATTCCAAATCTACCAGTCTTGATAGAAATTGCTCCATGAGACATAGCTAACCATGTTAAACATGAATTTTTTTTTCAATGAAATGCCATCCCGAATTTGAGTGCCCGAGTAAATTTAATCGATCTTTCCCGAGGGGTTTCAACCCCTTGCCCCTGCAACAGTGGTTGTCAAAAAAGACCTTTCAAAGGATCAATTTGCGAAATCTTTCAGATTTAGTAAATTTAAAATCAAGGAGTTATACATGTACCAAATTATTAAAATTTGTAAATCGGGTCTTTGGGGACCGCATCGAAGGGTCGTGTCGAATATTCGTATTTGCCTTCTCAGAACTGGGTTGTTTCTCCTTTTTTGCCTGGCTGTTTCCGGGAAAAACAGGGCCCAAGATCTTCCTTTATCTACCACATCGGATTCCGCTTTGTTCTATTACTACAAAGGATGGGAAATGGTAATGGACGAGGGAAATTATTCGGCAGCAGAACAGGCTTATCGCACGGCAGTACATTTTGATTCGAATTTTTTGGTAGCCCAAAGCCTCCTCGGAAGAATATCGGGTGAGTTGCAGGAACGGGAAGATATCGCCCATATGCTGGAGGCGAAGAAAGCCAATTTGACCGGGGATGAGCGGCTCTTGTTGGATGAATATATCGAATTGCTCAAGCTGATGAATGTTCGGGAAAAGGAACCGGGAAAAGCGCCGGCCCAATTGGAAAAAGCCCTGGCGTTGGGTGAAAAAAATCTGAATATCCTGGTACATCGCTATCCTGACGAAATTTATTACAAATCCGAATTCATCGAAACCATTCATTATCGGCAGGGCCCGGCAGCAGCCCTCGATTCTATCCGAGCTTTGCGCAGTGACGCGCAAAAATTAAATCCCTTTTTAGTGGGCTACGAAGCCGGTTTGGAAGCGGAATTGGGGCATTACGAATTGGCTTTGAAAAAAGCGGAAGCTCTGGCGTCGCTCTTTGAAGGGCGCAGGTCTCCAAAGCCAAATGTCGTTTTCGCGGATATTTATTTCAAAATGGGAGAACTCGGAAAAGCCAAAAAGGAGGTGGAGAAAGCCTTGTCTCTCGACCCGAAAAACGTCGATGCCCTCCGCTTGAAGAAACAAATCAGTGAAAAAGAATAAATAGGTGGTAGCTTTATTACAAGCATTCATTGGAAAGGAACCATTGAATCCAACAGGGGAGCTGATTCAGTTTTTGTTTACGCGATCAGTAGGTTACCCCAGGATGCTGTTGCCATTTTGAAACTCCATTATGCACAGGGCTTTATACCTTTTTCCCTACTCTTTTTTTTGAAGTATTCAACGATTTCCCGTTTTGTCATTTTTGATAACTTCTCACTCAGTATTTGCCTTTGTTTGCGCATATATTGAACGGCATCAAAATCTTTTTTAATTATCGTTGTTTTCATAATTGATCAATTCTCTTGGTGAACGAATTTCTAACTGTTTGTACCCATTTTTTATGTTGATGGAGTTGTATCCTCTAATTTTCTCAATATTCACAATGTGTTTAAAGTTCCAACTTATTAAAATGTCAGCTCTGTTAATGGTGGCTAAAGCTATATGTAAACAATCGGCAAAACTTGTCCTTCCAACCACCTTTTCCTCAATATAATCTGAAGCAAGTTCTACTGCTTCTTCCGTTTCTTCGAGAAATTCAGTTTGGCTTATTTTTAAACTTTTTACCAGTTCTTGCACCTCTCTTGGCGCGGCCTTCAACTCCTCCTGTGTTACTGTTGAAAACAAAATTATGAATTCTCCGTCATTTATTCGTTTGAAAAGTGGTTTTGTAAATTCCTCGAATTCTGCATCAAAATAGCCCCTGCTCGTGGCAACCTGTGGTTGCACAACGCATCAAGGTGTACTCCGAAGCTATCGGAGCTTTCCTACATTTTGGTTTTTTCATACCTTCACAATATCCAAAACTCAAAATTAA
>CAZJYF010000564.1:0-3002 GCA_964549665.1 uncultured Saprospiraceae bacterium | reverse complement strand
GGAACAATATCATAAAGCAGCCAAAAAATGGCCACCAATATATCTCAGGGGTGGGGCTGTTTTTTGCCAGAATAATGAAATACGCAACCGCTAAAGTTGCCAGGATTTGGGCGATGGTACTTCCTGCCGTCACTTTTGCCCCACTATCTATTTTGTCGGACAACCACCCCCCCACTGGACGAATCAATGCACCAATAACCGGACCGAGGAAGACCCACATAAGGAAATTAGGCGCGTTGGGGTTGATGTATTCAGGATTAGCTGAGTCGGAATAAACAAAAATGTCCTGGCACAATTTAGGAAAAGCAGCCGAAAAACCAATAAAAGACCCGAAGGTCATGGTGTAAATTATCGTCATGATCCAATTGTGCTTATTGCGAAAGATGGCAAATTGACTGTTCAGATTGGATTTTATTTCTCCCGGCGTGGCATATTTCATCAAGAGCAATGTCAAAACAATCACCACCGGAAGGACGATCCACATATTGATTTTGAGGGTTACCAGCATATAGGCACCAATGCCGGAAGATACTAAGCCTAATAAAATCAAATAAAGCGTTTTACTGATGCCTTGGATGGCATTTGGCAATTTAGGAGTGCCTGTAATTACGTTATTCATTCCAAAAAAGGCGGCAATGGCTGCGATTGCCAGCAAAGGCACCCAAACCCAGCCTGCGTTCTGAATGCCCGCAAGGGCATCCCCGTTAATAATGCTTCCATCTTTGGCTATGGCAGAGAACAAGTAAATCCCTAATACCAATGGAATGGTTTTCTGCATGACTCCGACTCCTAAATTGCCGATACCGGCATTAAGTCCCAGAGAGGTGCCCTGCATTTTTTTTGGAAAGAAATAACTGATATTGCTCATGGAAGAGGCAAAATTACCGCCACCGAAGCCCGACAAACCGGCCAGAATGGCAAATGTAATATAGGAGGTATTAATGTCCTGGAGAGCAAATCCAACGCCAACCGCAGGAATCATTAGCAATGCTGTGGTAACGAAAATCACATTCCGACCACCTCCAATACCAATGAGAAACGAATTCGGGATTCTCAAGGTTGCCCCTGCGAGACCTGCAATCGCAGGTAAGGTATAATAAAGGGTATTTATTTCTTTCAATTTTGCAGTTATTTCACCGGGACTCATATCCGAGGTGATCATGCCGAAGTTATAGCCAAATTCCTTTAGTTTGGTGGCTATCACGCTCCACATGATCCACACAGCAAAGGCTAATAGCAAGGCAGGAATAGAAATCCACAGGTTTTTTGTGGCGATTTTTTTCCCGGTTGATTCCCAAAATTTAGGGTCATCAACCTTCCAGTTTGAAAGATTCACTTGCATAGGTTGGTTGTTTATATTAATTGAATTGACTTGTTGATTAGTCGGTCTATTATTAGGTTTCTAAATTATTTTGTTATAACCGAATTATGGAATTACCTCAGAATGTTCAATTTTTCGCATCAATGCCGGCGTCTCTTTGTGCATCATTTTCTGAATTACCCGGTGCATCCAAATCAGGCACAAGGCGGAGAGAAATAGCATAAACATCCAGCAACTCGTCCAAAGTCCGGTGCCTTTTAGCATATATCCGAAAATAATAGGGCAGAAAAAGCCCCCCAAGCCCCCGAGTACACCTACCATCCCACCGACGACGCCAACTTCGTTGGGGAAGTAATCGGGGATGTGTTTGTAAACAGCGGCTTTCCCAATTCCCCAAATGCTGCCGATTAAAAAAACGAGAACAGCAAAAATCCATACATTTGCCTGGAAATAAATCCGGGTGACACCCTTTGCTAACAATTGTTTTTTGGAGACCATGTCTCCAACTTTGACCACCGGTTCCTGCCATACTGTTTTGGTGGGTAAAACAAACGTTCCTTCGTCATAATTTAAGGTTGACTGGTCTCTTACTTTAAGTGCATAGGCCTTGTCATCAACCGTAATTTCAGAATCTGAAACTGCAGTTACTTCTCCTGCTCGTTTGGCCATGATGCCTCTGCCCGGAGAAGATATTTCCATCTTGGGAATAATCAGCAAAAAACTGATGACGACAGAAGCTCCCAACACCCAATACATCACCGTCCTGGCTCCTACCCTATCCGACATCCAACCGCCAAAGGCACGAATGACTCCCGAAGGCAAACTGAATGCTGCAGCAAAAATCCCTGCAGTCACTAAAGGCAGGTAATAGACATTGACGAAATAGGGAACCAGCCATTGAGAAAAGGCAACGAAACATCCAAAAACGAGAAAGTAATACATGCCGAATCGCCAAACCCGGATATCTTTTAATGGCTGCATCATTCCTTTCAGCGTTCTGGCATTACCCGTCGGTTTTTTATTATTAGTGAAGAGGAGAAAAAGGACGCCCATAATGAGCAAAGCACCCGCATAGACTTGAGGCAACAACCTCCATCCTTCAATATTTTCACCATTATCCGTAAAGATATTTAACAAAGTGGGAGCAAATAAGGTAGTAATAGCTGCACCGGCATTCCCTGCACCAAATATCCCTAAGGCCGTTCCCTGCTGATGTTTGGGATACCAAACGGAGGAAAATGCAATGCCGATGGCAAAACTCACCCCGGCAAATCCAAAGCCAAAACTGGCTGCGGCGAAGCTCCAAAAACTATTGGCATAAGAGAGCAGAAACATTGGAATGGCACAAAGAAGTAGTAAGCCGCCGTAAACATATTTACCACCGAATTTATCGGTAAGAATACCAGCGGGCAACCGGAAAATGGCACCCGTCAAAACGGGAATCCCCATCAACCAACCAATCTCTACCGGGCCCCAATCAAAGACCTGGTTATCTGCAAGAAAGGTTACCAACACGCCGTTCAGCATCCAAGCGGCAAAGCAAATTGTAAATGCTAAAGTGTTGAAAAATAATGCTTTGTGTGATTTAGATGTCGCTTTTGCTTCCATTAATTTACAGGTTTATTAAAGGGAACCTCTATTAATTGATTTTTGAAATGCGCCTCGTGTCCCAGTCATTGAA
>CAZJYF010000563.1:0-3004 GCA_964549665.1 uncultured Saprospiraceae bacterium | reverse complement strand
GGAAGACTTTTATTCGCCCTGACACTTTCCATGAATTTTTTAGAGGTTTGACAGAAAGGATTTTGGTGGTGCCCCACATCAATAAAGGTGCGGCGGGAAAGATGAAAGAAGAACGTTCAAAATGGCTTCAAAAACTAAACTGCAAGTTCATGCGCAGGCCCCAATTTGGGGCAAAGTCCGTTTTATAATTCAACTTCCAAATCGATTCGATGCGGATAAAGCGGAGTATATTTTCAATGCCGAAGCTGGCTTCCATGTAAGGTTTGCGGCTAGGGACGAGGATGCGGACCTGGTCGCCGTCGGTGGTATTTTCGAAGAGGTTTAACTCATTTGCCAATCGGTTTGTTGCGCTCATGTCCCCCAAAAGGGCGCGGAAGTTGGCTACCGACCTTAGGCGCCATTTTTTGAAAAGAGGCATGGATTGAAAGAGGAAGCCGTCGAAGTGGTGGTCGATGACCAACATGACATAGCGGTCGGTGGCGAAGGCGTATTCATTGATGAGGTTGAAGCCGCTCGAATTGCGGAAGAAGCCTTCATTTCCCTGCGGGATGAACATGCGCAAGTAGGGAAGTCGACCCCAAATTTTGCCGGAGCGGAGCAGGATACGGGAGAAGCCAAACATGCCTGCTTTTAGCTTGCCCCTGATTTCAAATTGGAGTTTGTGGTATTGCAGTTCTCCTTTGAAAAGGTCTTTGATGGCGCGGCTGTATTTCAACGAAATAATGGGCCCTTTTCCTCCGACGCTAACCCGGGAAAAATCACCCCGGATGAAGCGCTCTTTGTAGTGGAATTTAGCCGCTGCCGAAAATTCCGTGAAGGTGAAGGCTTCTATCTTGTTTTCATTTTCGGGCTTGGGATGGTAGGCAAAGGGAAATTCCGGGTTGGCGTGTTGATTGGCGATGCCAAGTTGGAGAGAAATCCCAACTTTCCACTGTTTGAAATAATGGAATTCCACATGCCTGATGTCCATCAATTTGTAGGGAATGCCTTTGCGACGCAGCAGGTTGCTCGACAAAATGCCATCGCTGGCGGAGGTGAAATCCGAATGGATATTCGGGGAAGAAAACAAATCCCGCAGGTAGGTGCCACCGATTAATTGGCGGGGGTGTGTTTTCAGCATATACACAAAATTGAGACCATACTTCCAGTCATTGTCCCGAAATCCGTATGCTCCATAAGCGCCAAGACGTAGGTGTTTACTACTGCCTTCACCGGTGCGCATTCCGAATTTGACGCGCGAGCCTTCTATTTGATTGTGGGAATAAAAGGTGTAAACGTTGCCGATCTCCACATAATTTTTGTTATAGTAACCGGTGAAAAGGAGGGTTCCTACGGTTTTCCATGTTTTAATGATGGGCAGGCTTTTAATGGTATCGATTAGAAAATAGGCATTCGTTTCGTTTTTGGATAAATCCTGGTGTCGGTTCACCACCCAAAAACGGTCTGTTTTTTTTAAGGCATCGGGGGCAATTTCGGTTTTGTCTTCCATTTTCTCCAAAATCTTTTCCCGCCCGAATTGATATTTTTTGTACGAAGAGGTTCGCTTGGCCTGTATGCTGGGGGCATTTTCCTGAAATTTTTTAATCAGACCCCCTCCAATGGGTTCGGTGATTTTGCTCGTGGTGGCGCTGATGAAAGCTTTTTTGGGTAACCAAATGGAATTATCCACAAATTGAAAGCTTTGAACAATACTTACCCGTTCGATGAAGTTGAGTTGCAGTTCCCCGAAAACGTGCAAATCGATGCGGGTGATGGCAAAGGTGGTGTCGTTTACCCAAAAATCTCCTTGGAAGGCATTCACGTTTTTGTGTTTGGGGAAGAACTGAACCCGGTAACACCATCTGTTGTCGATGTAGTTGCTATCCACGAGGTAGTAGCGATAGTAGGAGGTTCCATTGTCTGAAATCGGGCTGGCAAAACTTTTGGACAGGATGGGCAACCAATTGTCGTAGATGTTGAGATTCTGATACATGATGCCCAGCAATTTGGAGACGCTTTCATTTTTCATTCCCGCCACTTTGCTGGCTTTTATGAGTTCCTTTTCTTCTTTGGGAGAGCGAACGTAGGAGTAGTCGGAAAGGGTTTCTGCCAAAAACATCGGCAGGAAGGGTTTGTCTTCTGTGGTGCTGTCGATGTAGTCGTAAATGAATTTGAAGGGCCGGTTGATTTTCAGGTCTTTGAATTTTTCCGAGATGTCAATCAAATCCAGTTCCAGTTTATTGTAGACTTCGCAAGCGTAGGCAGGCAAATATTTGCGATTATTTTTCGGTTTGTTTTTGACGATTTTGCGGAAAAGAATATAGGCGGGGTCTTCCAATTCCGAGGCTTTCACCACCACTTCCGACAAGGTGGTGGTAACTGCGTCCATTTCGAAATCCATTGTTTTACTACCTTCATAAACCTCCACAAAATCTCCATAGCCCAAAGCCGAAACCGCTAATGAATCCGGTCGTTTTTTGAACTTCATTTGGTAGCGGCCCTCAAAATCTGCTGAGGTGCCGACCGAAGGTTCGGATGGGAGATAGACATTGGCAAACGGAATCGGTTCTTTGGTATAAGCATCCGTTACCACACCCGATAGCAAGACTGCCTGCGCAGGAATAAGAAAGGGGAATAAAATGCCAAATAGAAAAGTACAACAAAGTTTCATCCTTTGAATAATTGTTCGAAGAGATAAAAACTATTCAAAAGGATTAGGAACTGCTTTTGAACAGTTAAAACCAACGCATTAACCACTACCTTAAATGTGAGAGATGATTCGTTTGTGATTGGCTATTGTGCGTAAAGATTTGACAAATTTTGAGCCCAAAAAAACGGATATCCAAAATCATGCCTTCAAATCGCTTTTTGGATTGCAACACAAATTTACCATTTTAGGTGGTAGTTAATGTCTAATACGAGGAATTAGTGGGTTCGAGTTGCCAATTCGAAAAAATAAGGATGGAAAAGTTTGGTTCTACTACCATTTTAGTGGAAATGTCTAAATGCTATAATGACTTAATGC
>CAZJYF010000562.1:0-3013 GCA_964549665.1 uncultured Saprospiraceae bacterium | reverse complement strand
AAAAGTGGCGGAAAAGTTTACAAGAGCATTTTGGATGTATTGAAAACCGGATTACCCAAATGATTGTTTCCATAAAACGAGTTGGTTTTTTTCTTTCAAAACTACCTGCAAACGATCTTTTCGGCAATTGCTTTTTTTTTATTTCAAAAATCTACAATAACCCGATTGTTGTTCCGTTTTAAAATTTGTCCTAATTTAAAATAGACTTTATACCTTGAGCATTAACGATTGAAAATTTTCGAAAATTATGGAGCGTAACGTTTACATTTGGAGTTTACTACTGTTTCTTTTGAGTGGTTCATCCTCCTTCGCACAATCCACCGCATCAGTAGTCGAGGAAGATTCAAAAACAGGTTTAAAAGAATTGACCAATATTGATTGGTCTTTTTTTATGGATGAAGAACGAAATGTATATTTCATTGATTTCGAAACCATTAACGTGAATTTGAGTGATTTGGTTGTGAAAAATATGGAGGGTAAAATCATTATGAAAGACGAATTGTGGAAATTGCCTGTGGATACTATTTACGAGTTGGATTTCAGCCATTTTGGTTCCGGAACATACGACGTGGAACTTCGTTCTTTCACGGGAGTTCTACGAAAAACAGTCTCCATAAAATAAAGAACTAAAAACAATCGGCTTCTTTTTTCAAAAGTCATCTTCTTAGTTCGCCTTCCGTTTTTATCTTTTCTATAACCTACCTTTATGCAACGGGATGCATACCTTAAATTTTGAAAAAAAGTAAAAAATATTGGCAGTTTGTCCTTATTCTGATTGCTGTCTTTACTATTTTCACTTTCTATCGCCTACGCGAAATGGGTGCCTTCAATTCCGTTAAAACCCAATTTAGCGGAAGCTATAAAGTGGCTGCCCGACTGCCGGGACCTGAGGATTTTCAATTGGACAGGACGACGGGAATTCTATACATTTCGAGCGACGACCGCTGGGCGACCGAGTCGGGAAATCCGGTTCGGGGTGGGATATACAGCCTCGATGCAAACCTTCCGACAGCCAATCCCCGATTGCTCACCCGCACCGATCCTGTTGATTTCCACCCGCATGGGCTTAGTTTATTTAGGGGCAAGGATGGGCGAAAAGTTCTTTTTGTTGTCAATCACCGGGAAAGCGGGGTTCAAACTGTTGAGATTTTTGATATGCCACCCGATGGGTCCCTGGTACTGAGACAAACTGTGAAGAATAAATTATTGATTTGGCCCAACGATATTGTCGGAGTCGGATTTCGAAAATTCTACGTGACCAATGTCAGCAGATATGGAAAAGGGTTGGGACGGATGCTGGATACTTTTTTCAATCTTAAGGGAGGATTCATCGCTTACTTTGATGGTGAAGAAATGAAAATTGTCGCCAAAAACCTGGCTTTTCCGAATGGTATTCAGATTGGCCGGAATGCCAGAAATATTTACCTTGCAGAGACCTTGAGTGGGTATTTGAAAGTGTTCAGTAGAAACATTGAGGACGGAACATTGAGCCTTTCAAAAAGTTATTTCATCGGTGGCGGCTTAGATAATATCACCTTGGATAGCCAAGGCGCGCTTTGGATTGCCATACATCCGAATCTAATGGCGGTCACTTTTCATTTGAATAATCCAAGGCATATTTCCCCTTCTAAAATTGTCAAAATTATCCCTCGACGGGCCGGTTTCGAACTGGAAGAGGAATTCCTGGATTCCGGCAAATTGCAATCCGCTGCGAGTGTGGCAGCGCCTTTTAAAGACAAATTATTTGTTGGGGCTTTTTGTGAGTCAAAAATTTTGGAATTGAAAAGACAGCGTAATTAAAGCAAGTGAAGTGATGACTCCAAGTCACCACCTCGCGACTGCATACAACCACCCTCCGGCATATGCGCCTGAATGATTGGAAACAAAAAGGGCAATTTTTACAAATTCAAAATCGCAACGTTTTCTACGTCGAAGAAGGAGGCGGTGAAACCCTGCTGTTGCTTCCAGCCTTTCCCACCGCTTCCTGGGGTTTTCACCGGATGTGGCCTCAGTTGACCAAGCGGTTTAGAACAATTGCTCCCGATTTGCCAGGATTGGGCTTTTCAGATAAACCGAAAGGCAATCATTACTCCCTTTCCAATTTGGCTGAGGTTGTTCTGAAACTCCTTGAGCAATTGGAAGTCAATAAATTGCATATCCTCGCCAGCGCCTATGGTGTGTCTATTGCACAGGAATTATTGGCGCGCCAGTTGGAGAAAAAAGAACTAAAAAAACCACTCAACCTCGAATTCTTATCCATTTGTTTTGTCGGAGGAGCTATGTTCCCCGAGGTTGCCAAAACCACCAAAATGCAGCGGTTTTTACTGACTCCGGCAGGAAGGGCTTTCGCAAATTTTTTCCCCACGCCATTTCGCCTTTTTCAAATAAATTTTTCTTCCACTTTCGGTCCAAACAGCAAACCCACCAAAGAGGAATTGGAGGAGTATTGGGAATTACTGACTTTCAATGAGGGGCATAAATGCGTCCCCGAACTTATCAGATACCTCACTGACCGAAAACAAATGCGGGACAGGTTGGTGGGGGCCGTATTGACAACGGAGGTTCCACTTTGCCTGATTAACAGCCAAACAGATGAATTAACGGGCGAACGAATCAACCGCCGATGGGAAGAATTGCTTCCAAATTCTCTATTAATTGAATTGAAAGAACCTGTCGGTCACTACCCTACCCTCGAATTGCCGGGAATGGTTCTCGATGGCTTTTTTGAATTTTTGGAAAGAAAATACTAGCTACCGTTGCACCTCCGAGGGATACTCAACGCGCACATGGTTGATGCTGCGCAGCAAGAGTTTAAAAACGATTTTGCATTTTTCCAACTCCTCAAAGGTCATCTCAGATTCTTCGAATTGCCTGTTTTCGATTTTGAAGGCGACAATTTTTTCTACCAGTTCGTCGATGTCTTTACCGTTTGGATTTTTTAGGCTTTTGGAAGCAGCTTCCAAAGAATCTGCCAACATCAAAATGGTTTCCTCCTTCGATTTCGGCCTCGGCC
>CAZJYF010000561.1:0-3015 GCA_964549665.1 uncultured Saprospiraceae bacterium | reverse complement strand
CTCCATTTGTTTTTTGAACAAATGTACGACTTATTTTATTACAAACACTTAGTCAGACTTAAATTGTACCCCTTCTTATTTAAGTTTTTCTTTTAACTATTTAATCATCATAATTCTTAATTAAGTTTTTTGTTATTTTCTTAATTAATAACTATCTTTGATTAATTAATTATGAAAAACTTTAAATCCGGAAAACATATAAGGCAAGGCACTTACCAAAGTTTTCAACCCGATAAAATTAATCGGTGGTGGACTCTGGAAAACATCGAAATCATTAATTTACTAGGTAAGGCGGATAGACAATTGGGAAGACTTGATATGTACTCAGAATACATTCCCAATATTGATTTATTCATCAGCATGCACGTGCTAAAGGAGGCTACTCAGTCAAGCAAAATTGAAGGAACAAAAACTAATATAGAAGAAGCACTTCTTGAAAAATCAGAAGTCTCGGAAGAAAAAAGGAATGATTGGGAGGAAGTACAGAATTACATCGAGGCACTAAATACAGCAATAAAGGAACTGGATAAACTTCCATTTTCTACAAGATTAATCAAACGAACCTACAAAATACTGCTTCAGGGAGTTAGAAGAAAACATAAGGGGCCGGGAGAATTTAGAACAAGCCAAAATTGGATTGGAGGAGCTTCCATATCGGACGCTGTATTTGTTCCCCCTGTAAATACTGAAGTAAACGACCTAATGAGTGATTTAGAAAAATTTGCTCATAATGAAGAAATTCAATTTCCCGACTTACTAAAAATTGCACTGATTCACTATCAATTTGAAACAATTCACCCCTTTCTTGACGGAAATGGCAGAGTTGGAAGGCTTATGATTGCGCTCTTTTTGGTTGAAAAAGGTATACTTAAAAAGCCTATTCTTAATCTTTCAGACTTTTTTGAAAGACATAGAAATCTATACTATTTAAACCTTTCGAAGGTTCGAGAGCAAAATGATATTGAACAATGGTTTAAGTTTTTTCTGGTGGGTGTAATTGAAACGGCAAAGAGCAGTATTGCAACTTTCGATAAGATTCTAAAACTTCAAAAAGAGGTTGATGAAAAACTTCAAAAACTTGGAAGCAGAACGAAAAATGCAAGAACCGTAATTGCGTATTTATATCAAAGGCCAATAATTAACGCTAACAAAGTAAAAGAGATAACAAATATTTCAATGCCCTCAGCTTATAAATTAATAGCTGAATTGGAAAAACTTGAAATTTTTGAAGAAATTACCGGAGGACGGCGAGGCAAACAATATTGGTTCAACGATTATATCAATATCTTTAAATAACGAATGCTACAAAACATAAACTGCACTAAAACGAAGTTTAGAGCAACCGTTTGCTTCAGCAAATCAAACGAATTAACTTTTTGGACTTTGGACATACTGGAAGGCTTCGCCCTTTGGTGTTATTGAACGAATTGAAAATTTTCATCAAGTGATTCTGCATCGAAATTCTTCGAAACTGTCCATAGGTCAAAACTATTTAATCATGAAGAACTGCCTGCCTCCCTTTCGTTTGTTGTTGATTTCATTACTACTGTCCCTTCTCTCTTGCAGCCCGCCCTCCATTCCACTTTTTAACGGAATTGACCTCGATGGCTGGCATATGGATGTGCCGGCAATGGACAACAACCCGGACACTTTGAAACCATTTCTGGTGAGAAACGGCAATTTGGTCAGTCTTGGGGACCCCCGGGGGCACTTAATCACCGACCAATCGTTTGAGAATTACCGATTGACTATTCGGTACCGGTTTGTGGATGAACCCGGCAATTGCGGCGTTTTGGTGCATGCTTCTACTCCGCGAGCATTGTATAAAATGTTCCCCCAATCCGTGGAAGTTCAGATGGAGCACGAAAATGCCGGTGATTTTTGGTGCATCGTCGAAGATATTCGCGTTCCGGATATGGAAAAGCGCAGAGGTCCAAAAGGGGAATGGGGCATTACCGAGGGAAAGAAACGGCGAATACTCAACCTGACGGATGGCTCTGAAAAACCGCTTGGGGAATGGAATGATATGACCATCGAGTGCGTGGAGGATAAAATTAAAGTATGGGTCAACGATGATTTGGTGAATTACGGTTTTGATTGTACGGCGCACAAAGGTCAGATAGCCGTTCAGGCAGAAGGGGCGGAGGTGGAATTCAGTAAGATCGAACTCAGCCCGATTTCCAAATTGAGTGAATAATTCGGTTGTGGGAGTTTTGAAATTGGGTGCGAAAAAAGAGACAAGAAATTCTGTTCAAATTTTATAAACCGGAGAAAAATGGCTATTTTCCTGTTGGCTTAGTGGCTGACCCAACCATTTGGTTTTCAACAGAAAAGTTTTAAATGAAAAAGCAAATCAGGATAATTAAAAAAGGGGAAGACGACCACAATTTGGAGTATTGGATTTCCCTAACCGAAATTGAACGCTTGAAACAATTGGCAGAAATGCGACAACATATAAATCAATGGAAATATGGTACTCGAAAAGGACTTCAGAGAGTTTATAGAATTGTTAAACGAACATGATGTGGCGTATTTGATAATTGGTGGCTTTGCGGTGAATTTGCATGGCTATCCCCGATACACGAAGGATATTGATTTTTGGATTTGGCTTACCCGGGAAAATATTCAAAAACTAATTCAGGCGATTAAAGATTTTGGGTTTGGTTCTTTGGGACTGACGGAAAGTGATTTTTCATCTCCAGATAATATCATTCAATTGGGATTGGAGCCTTACCGAATTGATTTGTTGGTAGATGTGGAAGGGGTTGATTTTCAAAAATGTTTTGCAAGGAGAAACGAAGTTGAATTAGGCAAAACCAAAATTTATTTTATGGGACTTCAGGATTTAATCGCAGCAAAGAAAACGGCAGGAAGATTACAGGATTTAGCAGATGCTGAACAACTGGAAAAAATTAAAAAGAAGAAAGACAATAAGAAAATCCGATAAAGAGTTTGGGCATGCCTAATGCCCATGATACTTTTCCCCGGCCGTTACGGCAATTGCCAGCCGGTTTT
>CAZJYF010000560.1:0-3024 GCA_964549665.1 uncultured Saprospiraceae bacterium | reverse complement strand
TTTAAGCAGATTATTTCACTAGCTATAATGGTATTCATTCCATTTGGGATGATGAT
The DNA here is from genome assembly GCA_964549665.1 of uncultured Saprospiraceae bacterium. Lineage (GTDB taxonomy): Bacteria > Bacteroidota > Bacteroidia > Chitinophagales > Saprospiraceae > CAZJYF01. The sequence goes on along the minus strand of CAZJYF010000560.1, from coordinate 2,968 downwards.
ATGGTTTCGCGCCCATAATTCAACAGGTTTCGCTTCTGTTGAACTCATACTGTATCCCATATTGTTTGGTGGCTTAAGTATTGTAGTCCTTTACTTATTAAAAAAGTATTTTCTGAAGGAGAGCTTATCTGAGTTCAACTCGGGCAAAGGAAATTGGGGCGCTGATATTCTTTTGGGATTCGGTTTAACGGCTATTTATTTTACCCTTTTCTACATTGAAAGATTAACCCTTTCCAACTTATTGAGCTTTAATCCTAATATGGAATTGCTCCAATTAATGCTGGATATGAGAGAGAGCCCAGTGTTAATAATATTATGGTTTGGACCCGTTCTGTGGATTGGGGTTGCCCTTTATGAAGAGCTCATCCGGGTATTTATGTTAACCAGCCTTTGGAAGTTTTCAAATAATAAAATCTGGACATTCACTGTCATATTTATTGCTGCGGCAGTCTTAGGATTGGCTCATTGGAGTCAGGGATCCTATGGAATAGTGACGATTGGGATAAAAGGTTTAGTGTCAGGTTTATTTTTCTATAAATACCAGCGCGTTCTCCCCTTAGTGATTGCACATGTTTTATATGATGGTATTCAGGTAGGTATATTATTGATTACCTATCCTAATTAAAGCTGGTTGAAATGAAAAAAACAGCGCTAATAATCATGGTGATATCCAATCTCATGACCTCCTGCAAGGAACAGAATAATGAAAATCAAAATGTAGAAATTTTGGACGTCATATGGGGAACTATGAATACGGAGTATTTCGATTCTACTTTTGGAGGACTTGATTGGCAAAAAGAATATGAAAATTACAAACCGATTATTGAGGCGTGTGAATGAGCTTACGCCAATTCTTAAGACAACTCCACCATACTCCTTCGCTAATAAATCTTGTTGTTTTCCGAGCACTTTTACCCGGAAGTCCATTCATTTCAGTTAAAAAATTTTATGCAATAGTGGTGGATTTCTATGAATTAGTCAAGGGGGGCTGAGCTGAAAGCTAACAATAGAGAACCATTCAAAAAGAGAGAGCTACTCTTTTATTGAACTGCCCTAAACAAGGGAATCGTAAAAGATTCTTGGAATTTTGTAATCCAATTGATTGGATTTGAACCGTTATCTAAAATTCCAGCCAGACTATGAAAGCAAATTATTTTCTTTCCATTCTTTTCTTAAGCTTTTTATATGGAAGTGCCTTTTCCCAACAAATCCTGAATGCTAGCCGGCTGACGGGCGAAATCACCCTCGATGGAAAAGTCGAAGAACCTGCCTGGGATGCCGTAAAACCTTTGCCCTATAGAATGCAGTTGCCAAATTTCGGGGAACCACCATCCGAGCATTCGGATGTCTTACTGGCATACGATGAGGACCATCTCTATCTGGCAGGGCGGATGTATTTAAGCGATCCGGATTTTCTTCGGGCAACTACCTACAAAAGGGACGCTTTCGATGGAACCACCGATTATTTTGGGCTAATCATTGACAGCTACCTCGATAAAGAAACTGGGGTGGCGTTTTTTACTACCCCGACGGGCTTACGTTGGGACGGTGTCGTTTGGAATGATGCGCAGGGCGAAATGCCGATAAGTATTGATTGGAATACCTTCTGGGATGTGGCTACGACTCAAACCGAAGAAGGGTGGTTCGCGGAAATGCGCATTCCCTGGAGCAGCCTTCGTTTTCAGGATAAGGAGGGTGAAGTAGTTATGGGCATCATTTCTTATTGGTACGTGGCTGCGAAGAATGAATTGGCGATGTTTCCGCTCATTTCGCTCGATTGGGGTCAGTGGAGTGCCTGGAAACCTTCGCAAATGCAGGAGTTTCGCTTTGAGGAGGTGTACAGCAAGAAGCCACTTTATATTGCCCCTTATGTGCTGGGAGGGTTGCAGCAAAATTTTGATTTAAATGAAACGGAAACAGCTTACCACAAAAATGATGATCCCTCCTTTGAAGTGGGGTTTGATTTGAAATACGGAATTACCAGTAACCTGACGCTTGACCTGACTGCCAACACCGATTTCGCTCAGGTGGAGGCGGATGACGAGCAGGTAAATCTGACTCGGTTCAATTTATTTTTCCCGGAAAAGCGACTTTTTTTTCAGGAACGGGCCAGTGTTTTTGACTTTAATTTCGGAGGCTTTGACCGGCTTTTTTACAGCCGCCGTATTGGACTTAGCGATGATGGTGACCCGGTGCGGATTTACGGTGGTGCCAGAATGGTGGGGCGGGCGGGGAAATTCGACCTGGGATTCCTGAATATGCAAACCGCCGCTACCGGCGAAATAAACTCCGAAAACTTCGGGTTGCTTCGGCTGCGGCGGCAGGTTTTAAATCAGAATTCGTGGTTGGGTGTTATCTTCACGAACCGGGCGGATTTCAAAAACCAGTACAACAGGGCTTACGGTCTGGACGGCATCCTGCGATTATTTGGCGACGAATATCTTTCTTTTAAATGGGCTCAAACTTTTGAAAATGAACGGGACAACGAGCTGTTTTCCCTGAACCCCTCGCGCATTTTTGTCAATTGGGAGCGTCGTCGGTATGAAGGGTTTAATTATAACCTGACTTTCTCAAGGGCAGGGGAGGACTATTCCCCCGGCATGGGATTCGAACTGCGGGAAAATTTTTCCAGCTTCAAACCCAGACTGGCTTACGGTTGGGTTTTAGAGGAAGAATCGAAAATCCTGCGCCTTCAAACTTTCCTCGAAGGGTTCTGGCTGCGCAACAACCAATCGGGGAAGTTGGAAACGGCAACCGGTACGGCAGGGGTGCAATTTGAAAGCAGAAACGGCTGGTTTGGAAATGCTTCCTTTGTGATGAACCACGAGGATGTCCCGGAAGCATTTGACCTTTCTGATGATGCCGAAGTTCCGGTTGGAGCCTACGATTTTTTTCAGTTTCAGGGGTTTCTTTTTACCCCTTTTTCCAACCTCTTTGGCGGATTTGGCAATTTGACAGTTGGCAGCTT
>CAZJYF010000559.1:0-3024 GCA_964549665.1 uncultured Saprospiraceae bacterium | reverse complement strand
GACTTGCCATTTTAGAGTGGTAGAATTGAGCGTTTTTCTGATTGCTTAAATAAAGAAATAAACGGCTCTTTGAAAAGTGGCAGTCCGGATGGACTGATTATCAAGGCAAGACAAACTCTTAAGGCCAAATTTTGACCGCACTCAAATAAAAGACCTTCCTTTAGGAAATAATCCCTCCTTAGCGTTGTCTTATTTTCAAAACAGTGATTGAAAATTGAATTGATGTATCCCGACAAAGAACTCATTGCGTTGTGCAGGGAGGGCAACCAACTTGCCATTCGGAAGCTAGTTGAGAAGCACCAACGACAAGTGAGAGCAACAGTTGTCGGGATGTTGGGGGATACGGTAGAAGCTGGAGATGTAGCTCAAGAAGTCTTCATTCGGTTTTTCAATGCGCTGGCAGACTTTAGAGGAGATGCGAAACCAAACACTTATCTTACTCGCATCGCCGTAAATCTCTCTCTGAATGAAATAAAGCGACAGCTGCGCAAGAACAGGTGGCTGGTTTTATTTCAAAAAGAAGAAAAAATCAATCAAATTGAAGATGAAACAGCTAATCCTGACAGACAAGACACGAAAGAATTGGTGCATCGGGCTTTGCAACTTTTGGAACCGGAATTCCGCTCGGTAGTTGTATTGCGGATGCTCGACGGGTATTCGGTGAAAGAAACGGCAGAGATTTTAAAATTGCCGAACGGAACCGTCGCTTCTCGCTTGGCGAGGGGGCAAAATAAATTGAAAATCATTCTCAATAAATTTTTGTGACATGAAGAACAATCTCGAATTGCTTCTTTATTCTTTTGACGGGAAGTTGAATCAGGAAGAGCAACAACAATTGGACAAGGCATTGTCTGCATCTCCCGGATTGCGGGCAGAGCGAGATAAGTTGCTGAAAATGAGAAAATTGATTGGCGGGTTGAAAATTTCCGAAGACCCTTCGTTTTCAGATAAAGTGTTGCAACGGCTGAAGAATTCTCCTGCGAAGACCCAAGCAGCATTTAGTGCAACGGTCGTTTCGCTGTTTCCGAGAGTCGCTGCTGCCTGCATTGTAATTCTGTTGCTTGCCCTGTCAATTGTTTATCTTTCGGAAGGCAGTTATTCAACAGATGCCTTGATTGGGGTTGATTCCTTTTCGTTGGAGGATGCCTATTCGTTGATAGATTATTGACAATTTTGAATCAAATTTGAATAAATGCAAAAGTGGAAATCATTATTGGCGATGCTCAGCTTGGTGATAATAGGATTTGCCGGTGGCTTTTTTACGCACCGCTACCTGATGCAACAAAAAATTGAAGCCATAAAGAAACAAGGCGTTCACCGGGGCTTTCAAGAGCATTTGTTTCGAGTAATCGATGCAGATGAAAAACAACGCGAAAAACTGGAACCCCTTTTGCAGAAATTCGCCGAAAAATTGGGAACTATTTATCACGGAATGAGAGCGCAAAGAGCAGCCATAATGGATTCGCTCGAAGTAGCATTAGCTCCCGAATTGACAGAGGTGCAAAATGAACAACTCCGGGAATTTGTCGGGCGGCTTAAAAAGATTCATCAATCCCGTAGAAATAGGGAAAAAAGGCCGGAAGGGAAAATTAGAAAAGAAAAGTTGCAAAACGACTAAATAGTCAGTGGTCATTGAAAGTCATTGGTCACTGTCCCAACCAAGGAATCGAATACCTTGCAATTATTCGACACCAGATTTCTAACCAAAAAATTAAAATCATGAAAAACATTCTTTCGATACTGACGGTTGCCCTCCTGCTTTCGCTTTCGCAAAACACTTGGGCCCAACACCAGCATTTTGGGAACCTTCACGATGGGAATTTTATTGAAAAATACAAAGCAGAACTGGTGCTTTCAACGGAACAGGAGCAGCAGCTCAATGACATTCATGAGAGATATAATACTGAAATTCAGAAACTTAGAGATGACGAAACGGGCGACCCCTTCACCAAACGGGAGAACATGCGAGGCCTGTTTAAAGCTCAAAAAGCAGAAATTGCGAATGTGTTGACAGCCAGCCAACGCTCATTTTTGGAAACCAAAAAAGAGGAGTTAAGGCATGCGCGAATGGAAAGCCAGAAACAACTGATGGTCAAAGTGGATTTTGAAGGATTGCGTGCTGAAATCCAATCCTACCGGGAGCAAAATATTGAGCCGGTGTTGCTCACGCAACGGGCAAAACTCGAACCGGAAATCAGCCTGGAGGACAAGGCGGCTATCGCCCAAATGCGGCCGGTTTTCAAAAGGGTTCACCAAAAAATTAGGCAGAAACGCTCAACGCTCAGGGAGCCGGCAAAAAAGCCGGGGGAAAATGAGCGACTTCAATTGCAAAAGAAGAAGGAACGCAATTTAGATCAGTTTGAAAAGCTGCGCGCGTTGGTCGAAAAATATGGTGCCAATATCGAAGCTCTTTTCAGGGACATAGCACCACAGCAACAAAAATGGGAGGATGACCAAGAGGCCATTCACCAAAAATATTTTTCGAAAGTGATGGAGTATTGGCAAGGTAGCAAGCTGGGGCAGGAACGAAAGTTCCACAGAGGCAGAGTTCAGGGGCAAGGTCAGCAAATGAAAAAAATGCACTTTCTTTTATTGGATCCAAACAAAGCAGCAGCTCCAGATTCCAGCCCAAAAAAGATTGAGAAAGTGTCGGTATATCCAAATCCTGCTGGAAACATAAGCACCTTGACCTACTCTCTAAAAACGGCAGGTACTGTCCGCATTGATTTGCGGAACGAAAGCGGCGAGGTCGTAAAAATGTTGGCAAATAATTTCCGGGAAACTGGTGTTTACGAGCAGGAGGTTGATTTGACTGATTTGAAAGCCGGTGTTTATTATTTCACCATCACCAACGGAAAGGAGTTTGTTTTGAGGAAAGTGGTGGTTTCAAAGTAGAAAAATAGCGACCTATTTTTTTAAAAAAGGATGTCAAAACCGGCATCCTTTTTTTGTAGAGATTCTCTGGGAATTTTGATTTTTTTCGGTTCTTAAGGAATGGTGAATAAATAAGCTACTCAATAGGGA
>CAZJYF010000558.1:0-3032 GCA_964549665.1 uncultured Saprospiraceae bacterium | reverse complement strand
CGCATGGAGGCATAGCTGGTAAAAAGCACAAAAGCGTGTCCATCAGTCCGATCGTTTGCATGTTCATCTGCATGCTTAGAGGAGCCACCATGTAAGTATCCTGAATTTCTGAAACCGAGACTTGATCAGTTCCATTTCTGTTGCCCTCCATTTCCATATTCGTGACCTTATAGGAGAGCATCCACTCCCCCTTTTGATGGGTATGTGGCACATCGTATAAGCCAATTTGCGTCAATTTTACATTCAGCAGCGCTTCCAGATCCATATCAAAAATACGTTGGGAAGGATCGGTTCCCTGACCAAAAGAAACGTTGCAAAAGGGACAAATAATAGCCAATGCAAAGTAAGTTTTGAGCTTATTCATTTTGTAAAAATGTTGATATACATAAAATCGAGGGCGGTCCAGCGGCCCACTAAATTCCTTCGAAAGGCTCGTGGCAAAGTTTGAAAACCATCCCAAACTTTGTTTGGGACAAGCATTGTTGCCGATAATTTCCTTTGCGCGGGAAAGTCCTGAAAAATCTTGTGGAGGGAGCTATATTTATTTTGCCACCATGCTAGGGGTTTTCTGGGGCGGTAGCAAAAGACCAAAGTCTCAATTCTCGAAATTAGTTATAGCATAAGAGCTATAACAAAGTTTAGACCAAAATTATAAAGTGCTCAAAACAAACACCCCAATCTATTTGGACATAATCCATATAAGATGCGAATAATCAGTTAATTAGAAAAGAAAGGTAGATTCCTAAAGATTTTTGAATAAAAACCTATTTTCTTTACTGACTTCATAAAATTTGCCAAAAAAAGGCCATGGAATTTGTGTGATGGATAATTGCATGGCATGGCTTTTAGCGATGTAAATACTCTATTTCAATTGAAAGTTTTCTTTTTTCAAAAAACCGTTTTCGGTTTCAAAAGACTTCTTCAGACAGACATTTTATGCCTATCTTTAATTTTAATTCGCACTTTGTGCAAGTTTTGTTTTTTGCCAAAATAGAAGCAAACAACCGGAAGGGCGTTTATTATTGATTTGAATTTTGCATGATGAAAATAGTTGTCCTCGATGGATTTGCAACCAATCCCGGCGACCTCAGTTGGGAAGGTTTGGTGGCGTTTGGAGAAACCAAGATTTATGACCGGACACCGCCGGAATTGGTCGCTGAAAGAATTGCTGATGCCGGTATTGTCATTTCCAACAAGGTCGTTTTGAATGAAAATCTTATCGCCCGGCTGCTCAAGCTTCGGTGCATTTGCGTATTGGCGACCGGCTTCAACAACGTGGATGCCATGGCGGCCAGGCGAAGAGGCATTCCGGTTTGCAATGTCGTGGGGTACAGCACCCCTTCGGTGGCACAACACGTTTTTGCCCTTCTTTTAGAACTGACAAATGCGGTATCAAAACAAGACAGTGAAGTGAAGGACGGAGGATGGGAAAAGGCAAAAGATTGGAGCTACACCCTTCAACCGATTGTGGAACTTTCGGGCAAAACGATGGGCATTTACGGCTTTGGAAAAATCGGGCAAAAGGTGGGCGAAATTGCCAGGGCTTTTGGAATGGATGTCATTGCCCACCACAAACATCCCCAAAGAGATGCCAAAGAATGGGTGACGTTTGTCTCCCAGGAAAAGCTCTTTTCGCTCAGCGATGTACTGAGCTTACACGCACCTTTAACTGTTGAAAACAAAGGCTTAATAAATAAAATACACCTTTCTATGATGCGGCCTTCTGCGATCCTGATAAACACCGGAAGAGGTGGGTTGGTCAATGAGGCTGATTTGTGTGATGCGCTGGAAAAGGGAACAATTGCCGGCGCGGGTCTCGATGTTCTTTCAGAAGAACCACCCCGGTCCGGCAACATTTTGATAGGTGCTAAAAATTGCATCATCACCCCGCATCAGGCTTGGGCAAGCAGGGATTCGAGGGCGCGGCTGCTGGCCGAAACGGTCAAAAATGTGGAAGCCTTTTTGGAGGGGAAACCGAGGAATGTGGTCAATGAAAGGTAAGTTGTAAATACCTGAAGATAAATAATTGACACCTTTCTTCCAAGGGGTTTCAACCCCTTGTCGGTGGAATGCAAGGGTGACGCAACAGATTGTGGAAAATTTGGTTTCCCGGAAAACTCGTTCATTCATAAAACACCGCTATTTCTTCCAGGGGCTTTCTTTTAAGTTGGGGCACATAGACCTTTTCCGCTCCGTAGCCTACGGGCAGGAGCAAAAAAGGTCGCTCATTGTCCGGGCGATCGAGGATTTTAGAAAGGAAGTTCATCGGGCTTGGCGTGTGCGTAAGCGTCACCAAACCCGACCGGTGAATGGCGGCAAGAAGTAGTCCGCAGGCGATGCCCACCGATTCATTGACGTAGTAGTTGTTGTGTTTTGCACCGTCTTTTCCAATTTCGTACACCCGCTTGAAGACGATGATTAAAAAGGGTGCCCGTTCGAGGAAGGGTTTGTTCCAATCGGTGCCCAAAGGAGCGAGGTCTTCTTTCCACCGGCGACTCATTCTACCGTGATAGCTCTGATATTCCTCTTTCTCCGCCGCTTCCCGGATTGCTTTTTTGATGGCTGGATTGGACACCGCGCAGAAAGTCCAGGGCTGTTTGTGCGCACCTGACGGGGCGGTAGAAGCCGCCTTCAGCAAGTTTTCAATGATGACCTTTGGAACGGGTTTGTTGGAAAAATGGCGGACGCTTCTCCGTTTGTCCAACCACGAAAAAAAAGTCGAGCTTCGCTCCACCATCTCCGGCTCATCGTAATGGTCGTGTGCATAACGAAGATGCTTATGACCATGTACCAAAATGTAATCCTTCATTTTTTGGATTTTTTTTGAAACTTGGGATTGAAAAGAGGGATTTAATCAATTGCCGTGAATGCACCCGCTGACGATTTCCGGTTCGAAAAATACATCATCCGTGCTGCCAATTTTCTTCCGCGTCGTTATCGCCCGGCGAGAGGCCGAGGAGGTCGCCTTCGGTGGTTACGCCCAAGCCCAAGACCGACCGGTTGGCGTAGCAAAAATAGCTGACAACCTGATT
>CAZJYF010000557.1:0-3036 GCA_964549665.1 uncultured Saprospiraceae bacterium | reverse complement strand
ATTCATTCACCCCCATCCTGAAAATCCTCTAATCCTGCAAATCCTGATTCTGACCGTTTTCTTTTGTCGGAATCAGGATTCTCCGGATTTTAGGATTCACAGGATTCATTCACCCCCATCCTGAAAATCCTCTAATCCTGCAAATCCTGATTCTGACCGTTTTCTTTTGTCGGAATCAGGATTCTCCGGATTTTAGGATTCACAGGATTCATTCACCCCCATCCTGAAAATCCTCTAATCCTGCAAATCCTGATTCTGACCATTTTCTTAAAACTTAAGTACATACCACTTTCTGGATTGCAAATACCAAATGGTGATGGTGAGCATTGACAGCCAGTAAAAAATCTCCGATGCCCAGGCCCATGCCAATCCGCCATTGGTAAATTGGACGACCACATAGATGTAGATGAGATAGAGGAGGGCACAAACTGCCTGCATTTTTAAGCCAAAATAGGTAGCGCCGGTGCCGGTCAGGCCGTTGAAAAAAATGCCGCCGATCGAGAAGCAGGTCAAAATCCCAATCAAAACATAAAATACCGGTTGTGCATCCCGAATGAGGGACATATCTTCAGAACCTAGTAAAGGATAGAGAATCTCTTGCGGGAAAATCGCTACCGGCAGCGTCAAAACCATCGTCACTATCCAACAAACTTTAGCGGTTTTAAATATGATGGGCACCACCGCCTGCCTTCTTTGTTGACCGATATAATTGCTAACCAGCGTATTTACGCCTGAGGAAAAACCCCAGCAGGGAATGGACAACACTAAATAAACCATTCGCACCAAATTGGTGATAGCTAACTCTCGTTCGCCCAAATTTTCGACAATTCCAAAAAAGATGAACCAGCTACCCAAGCCGACGATGGCCTGAGCGACAATAGGCGTGGCAAGTTTGTATATTTTTTTAATCAACAGAAAGTCAATCTCCGGCGGGGTAAAAAGTTTGTAAAAACGGGCTTTGGAATCCAACAAAATATATCCCACAAAAACGACAAAGGCGACCCCTTCGGCGATGGCGCTTGCCAAACCTGCGCCACCGATTCCCATGGCGGGCAAGCCAAAGTGTCCAAAGATGAGGGCATAGTTTAAAACGATGTTCACCGCGGCTAAAATGAGGGTATCTATCACGATAAAAGTCGTGCGGGCAATTCCCGTGTAGAGGGCAATGATGGAGACTCCCGCATAACTGAAAAAGACCCCCCATGCACGGTAATCGAGGTATTCCAGACTTTTGCTAAAAATGACATCCGAGTTGACGAAAAGGGAAAAAAAGTAGTAACAACCGTACTGCATGAATAAAAACAGGAACACCGCCAAGCCCAACTCGAAGTAAAGCATGGCATAGAAGGTTCTTCCCACCTCCCCGGGATTATTTTCCCCCATCCGGCGGGCGATAATCGTTTGGCCCCCTCTCGAAAAACCATAACCAATGGCGGCAACGATGAGGTAGAAAACGCCCACAAAGCCGATGGAGGCAAAGTCCGATTCACTCAGGTGGTAAAGGAAGACGCTATCGGTCAGCGCAATCAAATTTTGCACAGCACTGCCAAGCATGATGGGCGTGGAAATAGAAAGAATTTGGCGGTATGAAGTATGGAGTTGCATGAAGGGGGGCAAAATAACGGAAAAATGACTTCAAATCCTTGCCTTTAAATAAATGTCTTTGCTAAATTGAAAATTAAAAGTGGAGAACGTAAAATGGGGAATAAACTCAAAAATAGTTTTATATTTTATTGATTATTATTTTTTTACAAACTATGAATTTTGACAATTTTTCATTTTCAATTTGGGCAACAATAAGTTAGCAATATCTTCGTGAAAGGGTAAAAGCCGTTAAAAAAAATCGATTTGCAAAATATTAAAGATTTCCAAATTTATTTCAGAACTCGAAATTTTCCCCAATCCTGCCTCCGGTCTCCTAATAAAATATGAAGAGCACATTCCACTCCGATGAAATTGACTTTATTCAATACCTTCGGACAGCAAGTGGCAGCATTGAAAAGTAGCGAAAATTCCGTTTCTGTGCCTTTGAATTACGCACCCGGAATTTATTATCTGATGGTAAAAGAATCTCGAAAAACGTATTTTCATAAATTGGTGATACGCTGATGCGGGTAATCAATTTCATCCTCTTGGCTTTTTTAGCCTTTGGCTTCACAACTTGCAAAAAATTGAGTGAAACGGAAAAGGTGGTAAACCTATCCCTGAATCTGGAAATTTTTTTCTAAACCATAAAGGTGAATCGGGACTTATCAAGGAATACCGATTCCTTCCTACTGGAAAAAGACATCGCTCCCCAGAGCAAAAACCTAAAATTTCTGGGTCAGGAATTAAAAAAAATTAGCACGGAAGATTGTTTTTTGAGGTTGTGTCCCAGAATTTCGTTTCAAAAAATTAAAACTAGGGAATTTTCCCACTAACGCCACCCCGGGGCAAGCCCCGAGGAATTCTTTTGATTAAGAATTGCCCTTCCATGAAAAAAATTTATGGGCATATTGCCAAAGATAACATTCTTGATATTCTAAAAAACAAAGATTTTCAAAAGGTTGCAACAATACGAAAGGACGACATTGAAATATGCCAGGATTGTGAATTTCGATATATCTGTATGGATTGTCGTGCTTATACTTTAGATGAAAATAATGGTTTTTCAAAACCTAAAAAGTGCAATTATGATCCTTACCAAAACAAATGGATTTAATTTTGGCGCCTTATTGATTGTACTGACGCTAATGTCTTGCCGTTCTTTAAGTAAGTTCAACGAATATGGCAGGATATTGAGGGAATACGACGAGTATTACTTTAATGATTCATTAAAATTTTCTTATCAATTTGGGGCTGATTATGTACAAATCTTTGGGAAAAATGTGATTAAAGAATCGTTGAAAGAAAATAATATCGGTGTCAAATCGAAGTATTGTTTAGCCTATTTTAAAACTGATATCGAGCCGTATTTGGAACATTATCTTTTTTACTTTCCTATAATATCTGTTTCACAAGAAAAAATTAATAAAGACGACCTTGAAATAATAAATC